>DATCRO010000803.1:0-11269 GCA_036569025.1 Burkholderiaceae bacterium | reverse complement strand
GCCCTACCGCGACTCACCGCGGCGTCGGCTGCCGGTAACAGCCTTTCCGATCTTGCTCGACAGTGGACGCGCGTACCACAAATCGCCCGCCGTTTCGATGACGGAACGAGAGTAGACTGCGCCCTTTTTTCCACTGCGACAGTGTCCGGCAGCCTCGCGCGCGAAGCGCGCCGCATCCCTCTCACCGGCTCGACGTTCATCCGCGCGTTGGCCGCTCTCGACGACGCGTCCGTGCCCTCGGCGCCCGACGCGTTCGCGCAGCGGCTCGCCCGATGGTTCGACTGGACCCATGCATTCTCGCTGTCGGCGGCGCTGGGTGACGCGTCCGCGCGCGCCGACGCCCCGACGTTCGGCGGCCAAGGCGCGCTGGCCGCGGACGAGCGCGAGTTCGCCCGCGTGAAGGCCTCGCTCGCCAAGGCGATCGCCGATGCCCCCACGGGCGGCGCCGCAGCCGCGCGCCGCATCGTGCGCCCGCTGAAGGACGCCGTCGCGCCCGCCGAGATGCCCGTCGACTTCGCCACCCTGCGCCAGCGCTACACGAAGTGCCAGCTGGCGATGGAGACGCAGATCGTGCCGCTGCGCCGCCGCCTGCGCTCCACGCTGGCCGATCGTTCATCCAGGGCGGCCAAGCTCGCCGAGCTCGACACCGTGATGGAGCAGGTCGTCGGCGCGCAGGAACGCGCGCTGCTGGCCACCGTCGCGGGACGGCTCGAGGCGCGCTTCGACCGATTGCGCGGCCCCGACGCCGACGCGCCCGCGGGCCCGTGGCTCGAGCGCTTCGGCCAGGAGATGCGGGGCCTGCTGCTCGCCGAACTCGATCTCCGCCTGCAACCCTGCGAGGGCCTGCTCCAGGCCTGCCGCCAGTCGCTCCATCGCACATGAACCAATTCCTCCGCCACGCCGCCGCCGTCACCGGCCTGGCCGTCATCGCCTGGGTCGGCGCGGGCTACCTGCTGGCCAACCCGCTCGCGCTCGTGCTCACGCTGCTGATCGGCGCGTTCTACGCCATGGGCGTGCTGGAGCTGCGGCGCTTCCGCCAGGCCACGTCCGCGCTCGCCACGGCCGTCGACGCGCTCGCCGCGACGCCCGCCAGCCTGGCACCCTGGCTGGAGCAGCTGCCGGCCGGCCTGCGCAACGCCGTGCGCCGCCGCGTCGAGGGCGAGCCCGTCGGCCTGCCCGGTCCCGCGCTGGCGCCGATGCTCGCCGGCCTGCTGGTGCTGCTGGGCATGCTGGGCACCTTCCTGGGCATGATCCTCACGCTGCGCGGCACCGGCGCCGCGCTCGAGACGGCCACCGACCTCGTCGCCGTGCGCAACTCGCTGATCGCGCCGGTCAAGGGCCTGGGCCTGGCGTTCGGCACGTCCGTCGCCGGGGTCGCGGCATCCGCGGCGCTGGGCCTGCTGTCGGCGCTCGCGCGGCGCGAGCGCGTCGCGGTGGCGCAGCGCCTGGATGCGCGCATCGCCACGACGCTGCGCCCGTTCTCGGTGTCGCACCAGCGCGAGGAGCAGCTGGCCCTGCTGCAGCGCCAGGCCGAACTGATGCCGGCGCTCGTCGACGGCCTCAAGGCGATGATGGCGACGATGGAGCGCCAGGCCGAGGCGTCGCAGGCACGCCTGCTCGCGAGCCAGGAGCGCTTCCAGGGCCAGGCCGAGATCGCGTACGTCGCGCTCGCGCAGTCGGTCGACCGCACGCTGCAGGCGAGCCTGACCGAGGGTGCGCGCATCGCCGGAGAGACGATCCGTCCCGTGGCCGAGGCCACGCTGGCCGGCATCGCGCGCGAGACCGCCACGCTGCACGCGACGCTGGCCGGCACGATGCGGGAGCACGTGGCGCAGCTGTCGTCGAGCTTCGCGGCGAGCACTGCCAACAGCGCCGAATCGTGGCAGGCGCTGCTCGCACGCCATGAGCAGGCCGCGCAGTCGCTGGCGGCCGACGTCGAGGCCTCGCACGCGCGCTTCGCCCAGACCTTCGAGCAGCGCTCCACCGCGTTGCTGGACCAGGTCGCGCAGCGCCATGCCGGGTGGCAGGGCGAGATGGCGACGACGCTGGCGACGCTCGCGCGCGAGACCGCGGCCACGCAGCAGGCGATCGCCGGCGCGACGGCCACCCAGCTCGAAGGCGCCGGCGCGCGCCTGGACGCGGCCGTCGCGCGCGTGACCCAGGCCTGGGCCGACGCCGTCGCGCGCCAGCAGGACGCCGGCGCGGCCCTGGCGGCATCGACCGAGCGGTCGCTGTCGACCGCGGCCGCGACCTTCGAGCAGCACTCCGCGTCGCTGCTGCAGACCGTGCAGCAGGCGCACGCCGAGCTGCAGGCCACGTCGGCCGCGCGCGACCAGCAGCGCGTCGACGCGATGGCGAGCTCGCTGGAGGCGATGGCCGCGTCGCTGCAGGCGCAGTGGCAGCAGGCCGGCGCGCAGTCGCTCGAGCAGCAGCAGCGCGTGATCGAGGCCATGGAGCGCACGGCGCGCGACATCACCGCGCAGGCCGAGACGCAGGCGCGATCGACGATCGCCGAGATCGGCCGCCTGGTCGCGGCGGCCTCGGAAGCGCCGCGCGCGGCGGCCGAGGTCATCTCCGAGCTGCGCCAGAAGCTGGCCGACAGCATGGCGCGCGACAACACGATGCTGGACGAACGCGCCCGCATCCTCGAGACCCTGGGCACGCTGCTGGACGGCGTCAACCGCGCCGCCGGCGAGCAGCGGGGCGCGATCGACGCGCTCGTGACGTCTTCGGCCGAGGTGCTCGAGCGCGTCGGCGAGCGCTTCCAGGCGCAGGTGCAGGCCGAGGCCGGCAAGCTGGTCGACGTCGCGGCGCAGGTCACCGGCAGCGCCGTCGAGGTCGCGAGCCTGGGCGAGGCCTTCGGCGTCGCGGTGCAGCGCTTCACGGAGTCGGGCGACCGGCTGGGCGCGCACCTGGAGCGCATCGACGTGGCGCTGGGCGCGCAGATGGAGCGCAGCGACGAGCAGCTCGCCTACTACGTGGCGCAGGCCCGCGAGGTGATCGACCTGAGCATCCTGTCGCAGAAGCAGATCATCGAGGAACTGCAGCGCCTGGCCGGCCGCCGTGCCGAGGAGGCGGCAGCGTGAGCGCCGCCCGGCCGCCCGAAGGGGCTCGCACCGCAGTCCGCAGGACGGAGGTTGCCTTATGACTCCCGCCCGGCCGCCAGCAGGCGCTCGCTCCGAAGGCCGCAGGCCGGAGGTCGTGCGATGAACATGGACGACATCGATGTCGACGGCGCCGCCGACGCGTCGGCGCCCGTGTGGGCGGTGTTCGGCGACCTGATGTCGGGCCTGCTGGGCGCGTTCGTGCTGATCCTGCTGTTCGCGCTGGCGTCGCAGCTGGAACTCGTGACGCGGCTGCAGGACGAGATCCGCCAGCACCAGCTCGAGGAGCAGCGCCGCGCCGCGCTCGAGAAGGCCCTGTCCGTGCCGCTGGCCGCCGGCCGCGTCACCATCGACCACGGCCGCATCGACATCAACGGCAGCGTGCTGTTCGCGTTCAATTCCGCGGAGCTGCAGCCCGAGGGCCTCGCGCTGCTCAGGCAACTGGCCGGCCCGGTCACCACCTACCTGAAGGCGCGCGACGAGATCCTGATGGTCAGCGGCTTCACCGACGACCGCCAGGTGCGCGGCGGCAACCACCAGTTCGCGGACAACTGGGAGCTGTCGGCGCAGCGCTCGCTGACCGTGACGCGCGCGCTGATCGAGGCGGGCGTGCCGTCGTCGGACATCTTCGCCGCGGCGTTCGGCGCCGAGCAGCCGGTGGCCGACAACGCGCAGGCCGACGGCCGCGCCAGGAACCGGCGCGTGGAGATGGCGCCCACGCCGCGCACGGCGCGCGCGCGCCCCGTGGCCGGTGCGGCCAGCGTCCCCGTCGCCGCGAGCGCCGCGCATGGCTGAGACGACCGCCGCCGACGGCGTCGCGCCCGAGCCCGCGCCCGACGCGCAGGCGCCCGTGCGCGACGCGCAGGCGCGCGACCCGGTGCGCTTGCGCCTCGCCGAGGCGCTGGCGCGCCGCGCGAACGCGCATGCGGGCGAGGCACGGCGAAGGATCGACGAGCGCGTCGCCGCGATCGTGCAATCCTTGTCGGAACTGCCCGAACGCGCCCCGCCGGCCCGGCCCGTCGCACCTGCCGCCGGCCTTGGCGCGCTGGCCGCGCTCGTGGCGCACGCGGCTCGACGTCGCGGCGCGGCACCCGGCGCCGTTCCCGGCGCGCGACCCGTGGCCGCAGCGCCGGGCGCCGCCGCGCCGGCGGTCACCGGCGCCGCGGCCGACGAAAAGACCGTGCAGTTCTTCAAGCGCACGTGGTCGCGCCTGTCCGCCGACCAGCGGCTGGCGCAGTCGCGCGCCTCGCTGCCCGAGAACGCGGGGCCGCTGAACTCGCAGCACCTGGTGCATCGCTCGCTGGTGCTGATGCGCGAACTGTCGCCGGAATACCTCGAGCACTTCGTCGGCTACATCGACGCGCTGCAGTGGCTCGAGCAGGCCAACGAGGCGGCGACGCAGGAACTGACGAACGCGCGCGCCGCGCAGGGGCGACCGCGCAGCATGGCGGCGCGGCGCAGCTGAGCGCCGCGCGCGTTCAGGGCGACGCGGGCGACGGCGGCGCGATCGGCGCCTGTGGCAGGCCGTCCCGCTTGGCATCCGCGTCGATGCCGGGTCGCTCCGTGCGCGCCGCCGCCAGGTCCGCCCGGGCTCGTTCGGCCTGGCCCAGACCGAGCTGCACCTGGCCGCGGCCATACAGCGACCAGGCGCCCTTCGGATTGATCTCGATCGCGCGGTCGAAGTCCGCCAGGGCTTTCTTGAGCTTTCCCATGCGCAGATACGTCCAGGCGCGGCTGTCCAGGTACGACGCGTTCTTGCCGTCGATGTCGATCGCCTCGTCGCAGTCGGCCAGCGCCTTGTCCAGCTCCACGCCGAGCTCGACGCGGCTCCAGCAGCGCGCGTTGAGCGCAGCCGGACGACCGATGTCGTGCACGTGCGCGGGCAGCCACTGGTTCCATTGAGCGATCGCCTGCGCCGGCATGTGCATCTCGCCATACAGCATCGCCATTCCGCGGCGGATGTCCGACGGCGCGGGCAGGGCGGTGTCCAGCGCAGCGAGGTCGTCCAGGGCCGCCTCCCGCTCGTGAGCGGCTTCGCGCAGGCCGGCGCGCACGATGCGGGCCTCCGCGAGCCGGGGGGCCAGCTCGATCGCCTTGTCCAGGTCGGCTCGCGCCG
Source organism: Burkholderiaceae bacterium (assembly GCA_036569025.1). GTDB lineage: Bacteria > Pseudomonadota > Gammaproteobacteria > Burkholderiales > Burkholderiaceae_C > Scleromatobacter. Next base: position 6,049 of record DATCRO010000803.1, on the reverse strand, counting down.
CGGGGACGTCCTTCATCGCCAGATGCGCGCGGGCGCGAGCCCAGCGATGGCTCGCGTTGACAGGCTCCATCGCGCAGGCCTGGTCGAGGTCGGCCAGCGCGCTGGCCACGTTGCCGCGCGACAGCGATGCCTCGCCGCGCCGCGCCAGGGCGTCCGCCGTCATGGTTGCGGCGCCCGACGCCGCGGCGGAGTCGGCGGCCGCCGTGTCGGCGAGCTCGCCCTTGTTGCGTGCGAAGACGGGGCCACCGGCGTACGTGAAGTACATCTTCGACTGCCGCTTGGACACGTAGATGCGGTGCGACAGGAAGAAGTCGATGCCCACCAGCATGTCGTTGTCGGCCATGTCGTAGTCGTCCACGACGAGCGTGTTGTTCATGATGGCCTCGCCCCCGAAGTCCACCTTCGCGATCTTCGCGGTCCAGGAATTCACGCTGTCGGTGCCGATGCCGTAGTGCCTTCCATTGGGACTCAGGTCGCCGTCCTTCAGCCCGGCCCAGTGCGCGGCGCGCAGCGACAGCAGCGTCATGGCGCCGGTGTCGAACAGTGCGGTGACCGTCGCGTCGTTGATCTTGACCTTGGCCCGGATCGATGGCTGCCGCTCGTTGAAGGCGCGCAGCAGGCGGAGCTCGGCCACCTGCATGCCCGCGGCCCAGTAGGCCATGACGGACTCTTCGCACTCGTCGCTGGGGATGACCAGGCGGATCATCCCGTGGGCGAGGTCGTATTCCGTGTCGACCGCCGACAGGATATTGCGTCCCAGCAGGCCCATGGTGCCCGGCACGTCCTCGTTGCCGCCCACGATGAAGTCGACGTTGGGGATCTCGCCCTTGAACAACTGCAGCCGATCGACGGTCGTGGCTTGCGCCTCGGCGTTTCCGGCCAGACCCTGGATGGTCATGCCGCGGGGCAGCGAATGTCGGCGCAGGTTCAGCTGGTCGGCGGCTGCCGGGGTGAGCATGCTGAAGAACGCGCCGCTGTCGACGACCAGCGGGACGTCGGTGCCATTGATGCCCACGGTGGCCACTGCGCGCGAGCCGATCATGCGCACGGGCAGTTCCATGTACTTCACACTGCATGCGGCCCGTCCCGTGGCGGGACACAGCAGGGTCAGGGCGGCCAGCGAACCCGCCAGCCAGCGCCGGCACCCGCGGCGCGGTGCCGTCCTTCGATCGAATCGATCTGCGTTCAAGAGGCCTCCCCTTTTTTTGCTCGACTTTACGCCACGTCGCAGGCGCCGCCATGAGGCCACGGGAAAATGGCGCCATCGACGCTACCGGAATGCCCCTGCCATGACCGACCCCACGATCCGCGACAACGCCGCCGCCCACCGCTTCGAGAAGATCGTCGACCGCCACGCCGCGGTCGCGACCTACTCGCTGGCCGGCGACGTGATCACCTTCGAGCACACCGTCGTGCCCGAGGCGCTGCGTGGGCGCGGCATCGCGCGCGAACTGGTGGAGGCCGCGCTGGCCTCGGTGCGCGAGCGCGGACTCAAGGTGGTGCCGCGATGCGAGGTGTTCGATGCCTACATGCGCAAGCATCCCGAGACGCACGACCTGCTCGCGGACCCGCACCAGTTCGACGAAGGCGCTCGCGCGGCGTAGCGGCCTCCTCGACCGAGGTGGATCCTGCGACTGCGCTCGGCTCCGCGCAGGATGACGGCGTGGTTGGGTACTTGCCGCGGTGATGGCGTGTTCGCGAAGGACGACACCATGCGTCGCCGCGTCGCGCACACCAGGTGTCATCCTGCGCAGTCGCAGGATCCACTCCGGCAGACCAGGCCTCGTCGAACCCGTCGACGCGTTGGCCGGCCTTGGCTCATGCCTGCGTGCACGACGCGTGTCCGCGAACGAGAGCGGCAGTCCAACCTCACCATCGGCAACCCGCATGCCTTGGCATGCACGCCCTCTCGCGGGCGCGTGGAATGCCTGAAACGCGCCAAGGCGCCGCCCGGCGCGAAGGAGCCCCGCATGTTCGATCCCTCGACCCATCCCCGGCCGCCCGCCGCCGTCGCGCACGGCGCCGGCCGCGTGCTTACCGTCGCCGAGCTTGCCGTCGTGCTCGAGGAGCTCGATCGCGTCGTCGCCGAGCTGCAGGAATCGCTGGCCGAGATCGCGCTGCCGCTCGACGACGCCTCGCGCTGTGCGGCGCGCGATGCCATCGCCGCGGCGCGCCGGCACTGAACGTCAGGCCAGCGCCTCGATCGGCTGCAGCGCCAGCGCCTGGCGCACATGGCGCAGGCAGGCCAGCGCGGTGACGAGCAGGGTCGCGGCCAGCGCGGCCGCCAGTGGCGCGACCAGGCCCGGCAGCCAGCCGACGCGGTCGTGGAAGCCGCCGAGCCAGCGCGCGCCGATCAACGCCGCCGCCGGCAGCGCCGCCAGCGCCGCGCCCAGCAGCGGCACAGCGAACTCGCCGGCCACCTGGCGCGCGATCGCCGCGTCGCCGGCGCCGTGCAGGCGGTGCAGGACGAACTCGGTGCGACGGCGCCGCAGCGTGTCGGCCACCATCGCGTAGGCGCCGATCATGGCGACGAGCACCGCGAGCAGGGCGACGACGGCGACGGTCGTCGCCAGCTGGCCTTCCTGGCGGTAAACCTCGGCGCGCTGGTCGTCGGCCCATTTCAGTTCGTAGGGCACCTTCAGGCCGTGTGCCTTCCAGGCGCCGTCGAGCGCGTTCCACAGGGCCTTCGGATCGGGGCCCGTGGCCGTCACCACCCACTGGGGCTGGTCCATCAGCCAGAAGGCCTGGGGCATCGCAGGGCTTTGCGCGCTCGCGAAGTTCACGTCCTTGACCACCGCCACGATGCGGCGCGTCTCGCTGCCCTGCTGCAGGTAGGCGCCGCCGCCCTGGACGATCGCGCCGACCGCCGCCTGCGGCGACGCGAAGCCGAGCAGGCGCGCGGCCTTGGCGTCGATCACGACATGGTGCTCGCCCTCCGCGTAGCGCGGCGTGCCGGCGAGCACGGTCATGCCGTAGGTGTCGAAGAAGCTCGCGCCCACCGAGGACATGCGCAGGTCGACGGTGTGGCCGTCGGCGCTGGTGTCGAGCTCCCGCTGCTGCGGCCCGCCCCAGTCGGCGGCAGGCGGGCTGTAGCTGTACGACCAGTGGCGGACGGCGGGGTCGTGCGACAGCGCGGCCTCGAACGCGTCCAGGCGCGGCACGTGGTCGGGATCGGTCTCCATCATCAGCACGAGGCGGTCGTGCGTGTCGAAGCCGCGGTCGGCGTGCAGCACGTGTCGCTGCTGCAGCGCCAGCACGCCCGACACCGACAGCAGCAGCAGCGCTCCACCCAGCTGCAGCCCCAGCAGGCTCTGCCGCAGCCGGCGGCCCCACGGCCCTTCGCTGGCCGTGCGCCCCTGCAGCGCGGTGGCCGGCACGCGTCGCAGCGCGGCGCGCGCGGGCAGCGCGATCGTGAGCGGGACGAGCGCGAGCACGACCCCGCCCAGCCCGAGCCAGGCCTTCGCGGGGATCGGGTCGGCGAGCGGCAGGCCGGCCGGCAGCTGCAGCCAGTTGGCGATGGTCGGCGCGATCCACCACGCGACCAGCAGGGCGCCTGCCGCGCCGGCCAGCAGCGGCACGAGCGCCTCGATCGCCCACAGCTGCACCAGGTGCGGGCCGGCCGCGCCCAGGGCCTGGCGCAGGGCGGTCTCGCGCTGGCGCTGCAGCATGTGCGCCGCCTGCAGGCTCATCGCGTTGAGCGCGGCCAGCACCAGCAGCAGCACGCTCGCGGCGCCGACGGCGGCCAGCTGTTCCCAGCGCGCCACGCGATTCGGGCCATCGAACGGGATGTCGCTGATCGTGATGCCGCGGAAGAAGGCCGCCTCGCGGCCCGTGCGCCACGCCGGCGGCAGCTGCCGGAACTGCGGGCTGTGGACGAAGGCGTCGCGCATCCAGCCGCCGACCTGGTCGATCGAGGTGCCCGGCCGCAGGCGCGCGAACACGTGGCCGGTCATCAGGAAGATGGCCTCGCGGTCGTTCGTGCTCATCTCGTTGGCTGGCGAGTCGAAGTTGCACATCACCATCGCGCCGCCCACCAGCGGGCTCGCACCATACAGCGGGCTGCGCGGATCGGTGTCGGGCAGCACCGCGGTGACCGTGTACCAGCGGCCGTGGCCCTGCACGCGCCGGCCGATCGCCTGCGCGGGCGGCAGGGATCCCCAGAGCTTGCGCAGCAGGTCGGCGGTGATGGCGATGGTGTCGTGGCCCCGCAGCGTGGCGCGCAGGTCGCCGGCCAGGCTGTGCAGGCCCAGCACGTCGACGATGTCCGGATCGACCGCGAGCACCAGCGCGGGATTCGAGCGGCCGTCCTCGGTGAGCTCGATGCCGTTGTCGCCGGCGCGGCTGACCAGGTCCAGTGGCGCGCGGCGTGCCTTGAGCAGGGGCCCGAAGGCCACCGGCACTGCACCGAACCACGGGCTCGGCTCGCCGGGCGGATTGCCCTTGAAATCCAGCATGATGGTGCGCTCGGGGTCGGCCACGTCGGGATCGGGCGCGGCCAGCGCGAGCGCGAACAGCGCCACCAGCAGGCAGGCGGCCAGGCCGATCGTCAGGCCGGCGATGGCGACCGCGGTGGCGCGGCCGCGGCTGCGCACGTCGCGCAGCGCGTCCAGCAGCTGGGCCTTCACGACAGCTGCTCCGCGTGCGCGTCGACGAGCACGCGGCCATCGAGCAGCCGCACCGTGCGCGATGCGAGCGCCGCGTGCTCGGGGCTGTGCGTCACCATCACCAGCGTCGTGCCCTCGCCGTTGAGCTCGCGCAGCACGCGCATCACCTCCTGGCCGTGCGCGCTGTCGAGGTTGCCGGTGGGCTCGTCGGCGAGCAGCAGCGCGGGCCGGCCCGCGATGGCGCGCGCGATCGCGACGCGCTGCTGCTGGCCGCCGCTCAGCTGGCTGGGATGATGCTTCGCACGATGCGCGAGGCCGAGGCGTTCCAGCACCTCGGCGACGCGCGCGCGCTGCGCCTTCTCGGGCTGGCCGCCGTAGCGCAGCGCGAGCTGCACGTTGTCGTGCACCGTCATCTCATCGACCAGGTTGAAGCTCTGGAAGACGAAGCCGATGCGACCGCGTCGCAGCGCCGCGAGCTCGCGCGGGCTCTTGCCGGCCACGTCCTCGCCCTGCAGTCGGTAGCGTCCGGAGGTCGGTCGATCGAGCAGTCCGAGCAGGCCCAGCAGCGTGGACTTGCCGCAGCCGGACGGCCCCGTGATGGCGACGTATTCGCCGGCCTCGATGTGCAGGTCGATGGCGTCGAGCGCGGTGGTCTCGATGTCGCCGGCGCGATGGCGCTTGGTCAGCTGGTGAAGATCGATCATGGCAGGGCGAGGGTGTCGGTGTCGGCGGGCGGTTGGGAGATGAGCACCTCGTCGCCGGCCAACAGGCCGCCGAGGATCTCGACGAGGCCGGACGCGCGCCGGCCGAGCCTGACGTCGCGCCGGTGCAGCGTGCCGCCCTGGCGCACGTACACCCGCGATTGGACACCGGGTCCCTCGGGCAGCAGCAGCGCCCGGGTCGGCGGGCTCAGCTGGAGGCGGACGTCGACCGCCTGGCCGGCGCGCAGGCTGGCCGGCGATCGGCCCGCGGGCCAGCGCAGCAGCACGCGCACCTTGCCGGCCTGCACCTGCGGCAGCGCCTGCGCCAGCACGAGGTCGCCGGAGTCGCTGGCGACGGCCTGGCCAGGCTGCAGCCGCGGCAGCCAGTACTCGTCGACATCGGCCACGAGCTGCACGCCGCCGGCCGGATCGTCGATGCGGCCGAGGCGATCCCCAGGCCGAACGCTGGCGCCGACCTGCAGCTGCAAGCCGCTGAGCGTGCCGGCCAGCGGCGCGCGCTGCAGCAGGCGCTCGCGCGTGCGTTCGAGCAACTGCAGCCCGCGCTGCAGGCCGCGCACGGCGTCGCTCATCTCGCTGATCGACTGTTCCCGGATCGCGGCCTCGGCGTGCTGGTCGGCCTCGGCCTGGCGCAGCAGGCGGTCGGCGAGTTCCTTGTTGCGCGCGCTCTGTTCGACCCCGGCCGGCGACACGAAGCCGGCGTCAGCCAGCTGCTGCTGGCGCCGC
>DATCRO010000802.1:0-4923 GCA_036569025.1 Burkholderiaceae bacterium | reverse complement strand
TATCCTCGCGGCGATGACGGTGGGCATCGTCATCGTCAGCTACAAGTCGGCGGCGCTGACTGTCGACTGCCTGCGCTCCGTCGCGACGGAACGCGCCGGCCCCGGGCCACGCATCCGCTGCGTCGTCATCGACAACGCGTCGGGCGACGAGCCCGTCGTGGCCGCCGCGATCGCGGACAACGGCTGGGGCGATTGGGCGCGCGTCGTCGTCGCGCCGCGCAACGGCGGCTTCGCGTACGGCAACAACCTGGGCCTGAAGGAGCTCGAGCGCGACGGCCGCGTCGACTTCGTCCACCTGCTCAACCCCGACACCGTGCTGCGCCCCGGCGCCGTCGCCGCGCTGGCCGACTGGCTGCACGCGACCCCGCGCGCAGGCATCGCCGGTGGCGTGTTCGAGAACGGCGACGGCAGCGAGTGGGCCATCGCGTTCCGCTTCCCGTCGCTGCTGGGCGAGATCGAGCAGGGCGTGCGGCTCGGGCTCGTCTCGCGCATGCTCTCGCGCGCGTGCGTGCCCATGCACATGGGCGCGAGCGCGGCGCAGGTCGACTGGGTGTCGGGCGCGTCGACGATGGTCAAGCGCGAGGTGTTCGACCGCATCGGCGGCCTGGACGAGACGTTCTTCCTGTACTTCGAGGAGACCGAGTTCTGCCACCGCGCCAAGCGCGCCGGCTACGAGGTCTGGTACGTGCCGGCCAGCCGCGTCGTGCACATCGCGGGCCAGAGCACCAAGGTGACCGAGCGCAACGCCGGCCCGAAGCGCCTGCCGTCGTACTGGTTCGACTCGCGCCGTCTCTACTTCACGCTGACGCACGGCCCGGCGTACGCCGCGCTTGCGGACGCGCTGGCGATCGTCGCCGGCTGGGCGGGCCTGGCGAAGTCGGCGCTGCTCGGGCGGCTGCGCGGCCACGTGCCGCACTTCCTGCGCGACCTGTTCCGCCACAGCGCGCTGTCGGGCAACGCCGGCGCGACGCGCGCGGCGCCGCCGCGCTTCGACCAGGCACGGGGCACGCGATGAGCGCGCCCTCGGGCACCGACCTGTACGCCGAGTTCCGCGACACGGCCTACTTCCCGTCGCTGAACGGCATCCGCGCGATCTGCGCGCTGATGGTGCTCAAGATCCACACCGACTGGAGCGTGCCGGGCGCCCCGCGCATCCTCGACTGCGGCTTCCTCGGCGTGGACATGTTCTTCGCGATCAGCGGCTTCCTGATCGTGACGCTGCTGCTGCGCGAGCGAGAGGCCACGGGCCGCATCGACCTGAAGCAGTTCTACGTGCGGCGCACGCTGCGCATCTTCCCGATCTACTACCTGCTGGTGGGCTTGCTGCTGCTGCTGGCCGTGGCCACCTACGGCCACTCGACCAGGACGTGGGATGACTACAAGTGGTCGTTCCCGGTCTTCCTGCTGTACCTGCAGGACGCCGTGCCGATCTTCATGGGCGTGCTGTTCCACACGTGGTCGCTGTCGATGGAGGAGCAGTTCTACCTCGTCTGGCCCAGCGTCGAGCGCTTCCTGCGCCGCGCCTGGATCGTGCCGGTGCTCGCGCTGCTGATCGCGGTCAACGAGATGTTCAACTTCCGTGTCTTCGACAACTGGATCGTCGACGTGTACGGGCCGCAGGGACTGCACCGGCCGCTGTTCCTGATCACGTTCTCGCCGATCCTGCTGGGCGTGCTGGCCGCCCATGTGATGCATGACCCGCGCAGCGGGCGCATCGCCGCCGCGGCGCTGGGCAACCGCTGGATGCCGCCGCTGCTGATGGTGCTGGCGACGCTGGTGGTGCAGTACGCGGCGGAGCTGCGGGGCCCCGGGCAGTCGGTGGTGCTGCGCGGGCTGCCGTACACGGCCGTGCACGTGCTGTTCTGCCTCGCGCTGGTGGCGATGGTCGTCAATCCGCGCGGGATCTTCTCGCGCACGCTGCAGTCGCGGCCGCTCGCGTACCTCGGCTCGATCAGCTACGGCATCTACCTGTACCACACGATGATCATCTGGCTGATCGACCGTGTCTGCACGCCGCGCCACATCCACCTGAGCCCGTTCGCGCTGTTCGTGCTGGTGAGCGCGCTCTCGATCTGCGTGGCTGCCTTGAGCTTCCGCTACTTCGAGACGCCGATCATGCGATCGCGCCACCGCAAGCGCGCGGCCGCCGTCGTCGCGACCGAGGCGCCTGCGGCGACCTGAACGTCATTCGATCAGCCCGAGCGACTTCAGCTTCGCGATGATCGCCTCGGCGGCCTCATCGGCCGTCTGCGTGTGCGTGTCGACGACGATCTCCGGCGTCTCCGGCGCCTCGTACGGCGAGCTGATGCCGGTGAAGTTGGCGATCTCGCCGCGGCGCGCCTTCTTGTACAGGCCCTTGACGTCGCGCTCCTCGGCCACGGCCAGCGGCGTGGCGACATGGATCTCGATGAACTCGCCGTCGGCCATCTGGCCGCGCGCCATCGCGCGTTCCGAGCGGAACGGCGAGATGAAGGCGGTCATCACGATCAGGCCGGCGTCGACCATCAGGCGCGCCACCTCGGCCACCCGGCGGATGTTCTCCACGCGGTCGGCCTCGGTGAAGCCGAGGTCCTTGTTCAAGCCGTGGCGCACGTTGTCGCCGTCCAGCAGGTAGGTGTGGCGGCCCATCGCGGCGAGCTTCTTCTCGACGAGGTTGGCGATGGTGGACTTGCCCGCGCCGGACAGGCCCGTGAACCAGAGCACCGCCGGCCGCTGGCCCTTCAGCTCGGAGCGCCGCGCTTTGTCGACGTCCACGTGCTGCGGGCGCAGGTTGTGCGCGCGGCGCAGCGCGAAGTTGATCATCCCGGCGCCGACCGTGTTGTTGGTCATGCGGTTGATCAGGATGAAGCCGCCGGTGTCGCGGTTGTTCTTGTACGCGTCGAACGCGATCTGGCGATCGAGCGCGAGGTTGACGACGCCGATCTCGTTGACGCCCAGCTGCTTGGCGGCCAGGTGCTCCATCGTGTTGACGTTGACCTTGTACTTGGGCTCGGTGATGGAGGCCGTCACCGTCTGCGTGCCGATCTTCATCAGGTAGGGGCGGCCCGGCAGCATCGGCTCGTCGGTCATCCACACCAGCGAGGCCTCGAACTGGTCGGCCACCTCGGCGGGGGCCTCGGCCATCGACAGCACGTCGCCGCGCGAGATGTCGATCTCGTCGGCCAGCGTCAGCGTGATCGACTGGCCCGCGACGGCCTGCGGCAGGTCGCCGCCCATGGCGACGATGCGCGCGACGGTGCTCTCCTTGCCCGAAGGCTGCGCGATCACGCGGTCGCCCGGCTTGACGGTGCCGCTGGCGACGATGCCGGCGAAGCCGCGGAAGTCGAGGTTGGGGCGGTTGACCCATTGCACCGGCATGCGGAAGGCTTCCTTCTGCAGGCGCGTGTCGTCGACCTCGCAGGTCTCGAGAAAGCCCATCAGCGTCGGCCCGTGGTACCAGGGCGTCTTCTCGCTGGCCACCAGCATGTTGTCGCCCTTGAGACCGGACAGCGGGATCGACGTGATGTCGGCCAGGCCGATCTGGCGGGCGAACGCGCGGTACTCCTCGTCGATCTGGTCGAACACCTTCTGCGAGTAGTCCACGAGGTCCATCTTGTTGATGGCCAGCACCACCTTGCGGATGCCGATCAGGCGCGCGAGATAGCTGTGGCGGCGCGTCTGCGTCAGCACGCCCTTGCGCGCGTCGACCAGGATGACGGCGACGTCGGCGGTGGACGCGCCCGTGATCATGTTGCGCGTGTACTGCTCGTGGCCGGGGGTGTCGGCGACGATGAACTTGCGGCGGTCGGTGGAGAAGAACCGGTAAGCGACGTCGATCGTGATGCCCTGCTCGCGCTCGGCGGCCAGGCCGTCGACCAGCAGCGCGAAGTCGATGTCGCCGCCCTGCGTGCCCCACTTCTTGGAGTCGTTCTCGATGGCGGCGAGCTGGTCCTCGAACAGCATCTTCGACTCGTACAGCAGCCGGCCGATGACGGTGGACTTGCCGTCGTCCACGGAGCCGCAGGTGATGAAGCGCAGCAGGCTCTTTCTCTCGTGCTGCTTGAGGTACTTCTCGATGTCGGTGGCGATCAGGTCCGATTGGTGGGCCATGATGGGTGTCCTGTGTGTGCGTTGAAGAGGGTCTTCCTGGCGGCGCGGGGCCTCAGAAATAGCCTTCCTGCTTCTTCTTCTCCATCGAGGCGGCGGAGTCGTGGTCGATCATGCGCCCCTGGCGCTCCGACGTCTTCGTCAGCAGCATCTCCTGGATCACGTCCTTGAGCGTCGCGGCCTCGGACTCGACGGCGCCCGACAGCGGATAGCAGCCGAGGGTGCGGAAGCGCACGCTCTTCATCATCGGCACCTCGCCGGCCTTGAGCGGCATGCGGTCGTCGTCGACCATGATCAGCGTGCCGTCGCGGTTGACCACCGGGCGCTCGGCCGCGAAGTACAACGGCACGATGGGGATGTTCTCCAGGTAGATGTACTGCCAGATGTCCAGCTCGGTCCAGTTCGAGATCGGGAACACGCGGATCGACTCGCCCTTCATCTTGCGGCCGTTGTACAGGCGCCAGAGCTCGGGGCGCTGGTTCTTCGGATCCCAGCGATGCTGCGCGGAGCGGAACGAGAAGATGCGCTCCTTGGCGCGCGACTTCTCCTCGTCGCGGCGCGCGCCGCCGAAGGCCGCGTCGAAGTTGTACTTGTCCAGCGCCTGCTTCAGGCCCTGCGTCTTCCACATGTCGGTGTGGATCTGCGAGCCGTGCGTGAACGGGTTGATGCCCAGCTCCGCCGCCTCGGGGTTCTGGTGCACCAGCAGCTCCATGCCCGATTCCCTGGCCATGCGCTCCCGCATCTCGTACATGGCGCGGAACTTCCACGTGGTGTCCACATGCAGCAGCGGGAAGGGCGGGGGCGAGGGGTAGAACGCCTTCTTGGCCAGGTGCAGCA
>DATCRO010000801.1:0-2874 GCA_036569025.1 Burkholderiaceae bacterium | reverse complement strand
TGCCCGCGCCGCCGTCATTGCCGACGCTCAGTCCCCACAGGCCGTCGATCGCCAGGGGAGCACCGCCAACGCCCTTCAGCTGGCCGACGAAGGTGTCCGTGGCGAGGTCGTACGCGCTGATGCGGCCGTCGCCGAAGTTGCCCACCAGCAGCGCGCCGGCCAGCGCGCCGAACGACGACGGCGCGATCGCCAGGCCCCACGGCGCGTCGAGCACGCCGCCGCTGGCCACGCGGGCCAGCAGGTTGCCCTGCAGGTCGTAGCGATCGACGTAGCCGAAGCCGGCGCCCGCGGTCTCGTCGGTGTCGTTGCCCTCGCGCCTGGCGTAGGTGACGTACAGCGAGCCGCCCAGGTTCTGCACGTTGAACGGCACGTAGCCCGAGGGCAGGTTCGGGTCGGTGAACGAGCCGGTCAGGTTGGCGGCGCCGGCGTTGCCCTTGAAGACGTCGATCGAGCCGCGGCCGAAGTCCGCGCCGTACAGGTAGCTGTTGCCGCCGATGGTGGCCAGCGCCGCGCCCTTGTAGATGCCGCCGACCGAGACCAGCGCCTCGGCGTTGCTGCCCAGCGCGCCGCGCCAGCCCGAGACGGTGCCGTCCTCGCTGACGAACAGGAATGCGTCGCCGTTGAACTGGCCTGCGCCGCCGGGGTTGAACACCTGGCCGGTCGGGTTGCCCGCGCCGGGGATGGTCACCGTCAGGCCGAGCTTGGTGGTGGCCTGCGTGACCGGGTCGACGCGGTACAGCGTGGACGTGCCCCCGCCGTTGGACGACACCCAGAACGGGCTGGTCGGCGAATACGAGATGCCCCAGCCGTTGACGAGGCCGGGGTCGGTGATCTTCGCCGGATTGGCCGCCTGGTTGTCGGTGACCAGGTTGGTGACCGACACCGGCGTCGCCTGGCTCGACAGCGGCGCCGCGGCCAGCACGGCGGCGACCGCGAGGGCCGGCAGGGATAGCGGATGCTCTCTCATCGGGATCTCCTCTGGTTTGGGAAGCGCCTGCGCCGCGCCCGGCTGGACGCGACGCGCGAGGCGGACGCAGCGGCCCGCCGATCCGTGCATGACCTCGGGACGCCGAACCGTTCACTCGGCGGCGCGTAACAGTCGCGGCGGCTGTCGGACGGCTGACGCCATGCTGTCGATCCCATGCCCCCTTGGGTATCGGCCCGGCGTGAATTGGTGCCTATTTGCAAGTCGGCTGTCTCCGCGAGCCAAGTGCTTGTCCGCGCGTTCCGGCAGCGTCGCGCGGACCGGGTTCCTCCGCATCCCCTGGCGAGGTCGCGTGTCCAGACTCGCGTCACGCCGACTCCGGGCCCACGGACTCGCGCGTTCTGTTCCCCCGTCCAAGCACAAATCCAGGAGAACCAGATGAGCACCCGAGTCCCCTCCCTGCCCGCACGCATCGCCCGCGCACTCGCGCGACTTGCGCCCGCGCTCGTGCTGACCGGCCTGGCCGCGCAGGCCGGCGCCAACACGCTGACGCAGAACGTCTCGTGGACGATCGACCGCGCCGGCACGTCCACCAAGTACCGGCTGGTGGCCTACGGCGATTCGATCTATGCCGGCTACAACACGTCCATCACCAGCGCCGCCAAGTACTCGGCGCCGACCGTCGACGCGGAGTACCTGTCCGCGCTGTGGAATGCCGACATCGAGAGCGTGCGCCGCGCCAAGTCCGGCGCCGTCGCCTCCGACGTCTACAACAACAAGATCGTGGCCGAGAAGTCCTACATGCAGGCCAGCTCGACGCGCGTCGTCACGTTCGAGATGTGCGGCAACGACGGCCTGCAGGCCCGCTCGGCGTTCAAGAGCCAGACCGGCACGTGCGACTACTCGGGCATGGACACCGCGGTCAACACCTGCAAGCAGTACGTGGCCGCCGCGATGGACTACATCAACGCCAACGCGTACGCCGGCGTCAAGGTCAAGGTGATCTCCAACCTGCACTATCCGGGCTACGCGGCGGACGACACGCAGAGCTCGTGCAAGGACGCGAGCACCGGCGCCACGGTCAACCTGCAGACCACGTTCCTGCCGCGCCTGGCCAGGATGAACTACTGGATGTGCGAGTACGCGCGCGAGAAAGGCTTCACCTGCGCCGACAACTTCGCGCAGTACATGGGCGCCGACTACGACAGCAACGGCGACGGCGTCGTCGACTCGGTGGCGCTGCAGTTCCAGCCCGGCGAGAGCGAATCGTCGTACGTGACGCGCGTCTCGTCGACGTTGCGCTCGACGCTGCGCGACGCCAACACGCACTTCGTCTCGTCAGGCACCAGCTACGACTACATCCAGTCCGACGACACGCACCCGACCTACACGGGCGGCACCGTCACCGCGGGCCTGTTCGGCGGCACCACCGGCTCGGGCGCGCCGCGCTACACCTCGTTCACGAACGGCAAGAGCCCGATCTGGAACCAGTACGGCCACGAGCGCATGGGCTGGGCGGTCTCGACGTCCAACACCGCCGCGCCCTGACGCGCCGGAGGGGTCGGGCCGCATGGCCAAGCCACCGCGCAGCGATCGCTGGGGCCCGTCGACCGGGTACCTGGTGATCGCGCTCGGCCTGGTGGCCGGCGTCCTGGCGGCGTGGTGGCCGGCGACGAGCGCGCCGCCGCCGGCCACCGCCGCCGCGCCGTTCGCCTCGGACGCGTCCTCGTCGATGCAGGTCGCGCTCGCGCCGACCGCGTCCGGCCCCGCACGCGCGACGCCCGCGCATGACGCGCCCGCGCCCGCGAGCGCTCCCGCCCGCATCCCGCGCGTGCGCCCGCCCGGCACCGACCAGTCGCCCGACATCACCGACTACATCAACGACGGCGAGAAGCCGACGATCAAGCAGGTCATCGACCGCCTGCATGCCGCGGGCGTCCATACCGGCC
>DATCRO010000800.1:0-8746 GCA_036569025.1 Burkholderiaceae bacterium | reverse complement strand
GTCGTGCTGGCCACCGGCGTGAAGGCGCGCGACCCGCGCATTCCCGGCCAGGAGCACCCGAAGGTGCTGAGCTACATCGACGTGCTGCTGCACGGCAAGCCCGTGGGCGAGCGCGTGGCCATCGTGGGCGCGGGCGGCATCGGCTTCGACGTGGCCGAGTTCCTCGTCACCGGCGCCGACCGCGGCGAGCCGTCGGCGACGCTGCACCTGGACGAGTGGAAGCGCGAATGGGGCGTCGGCGATCCGGCCAGGACCCCGGGCGGCCTCGACCGGCCGCAGCCATCGGCGCCGGCGCGGCAGGTGACGCTGCTGCAGCGCAAGGCCGGCAAGCACGGCGCGGGCCTGGGCAAGACGTCGGGCTGGGTACATCGCGCGACGCTGAAGATGAAGAACGTGGAGATGCTCGGCGGCGTGAACTACGAGCGCGTGACCGACGACGGCCTGTGGGTGACGTTCGGCCCCGAGCGCAAGGACGGCACCCTCGTCGCGGCCGACACCATCGTGCTGTGCGCGGGCCAGGAGCCGCTGCGCGAGCTGGCCGGCCCGCTGGCGGCGGCCGGCATCAAGGTGCACCTGATCGGCGGCGCGGACGAGGCATCGGAACTGGACGCCAAGCGGGCGATCAACCAGGGCACGCGGCTGGCTGCGGCGATCTGAGGCGGACGTCCGGCCGTCGCCTGCACGGCCGTCGAGCGCACGCCATCGGGCGTCATCCTGCGCGCAGGATGACACGTTGCTGGCGCTGGCGCGGCCGCACTGCGGCGGTTGAACTCCGGCGCGGCCGGGCACTCTCACCTGCTCCACGAGGCAGCCCGCCAGCGCCAACAGGCACGCGGAACAGCGTCACACGGCACGCCCACCAGCAACGCCCGGCGCAGCGTCAGCCTCGCCTCACATTGGCCACACGCGGGGCGGCTAGCATCGCCGTCTTTCGCTTCCGATCGCATCGACCAAGGACCCATGACGGGCGGCCCCGCTATCCATTCGCTGTTCTGGCTCGCCGTGACCCGGCTGGGCGAGGCCCAGATCCTGTTGCCGGCCTTCCTCGCGGGCGCGCTGTGGCTCGCGTTCGCGCGTCCCGCGGGTGCGCGCGGGCGCCTCGCGCAAGGCAACCCGCACGCGCACGACCACCCGGCCCGCCGCTCGGCGCTGCGCTGGGTGGCCGGCATCACGGCCACCACCGCCGTCACCACCGCCAGCAAGATCGCGTTCCTGGGCTTCGGCTACGGCATCGCGGCCATCGACTTCACCGGCTTTTCCGGCCATTCGATGTACGCGTGGTCCATCCTGCCGGTGCTGGGCGCGATCGTCGCGGGGCGGCGCGGCGTCGCGGTCGGCATCGCGCTGGCGCTGCTGATCACCTATTCGCGCGTCGACCTCGGCGCGCATTCCTGGAGCGAGGCGATCGCGGGGACGGCGCTCGGCGTGGCCGCGTCGGGCTGGACGCTGGCCGACTACCTCGCGCACCCGGGCGCCGTGCGCGCGCCGTGGTGGCTGCCGCTGCTGATCGTCGCGTGGCTCACGGTGCTGCCCACCAAGGCGCCGCCGTCGCGCACGCACAGCCTGGTGGTGTCGATCTCTCTGAAGCTGTCCGGCCGCGCGCGGCCCTACACGCGCTTCGAGCTGCTGGCCGGGCTGATCCATCCGGCGTGGGAAGCGCCGCCGGGCGCCGGCTCGTCGCGGTGACGCCGGCCCGGAGCCCCGCGCTGGCGGCAGGCTCGAACAGGGTCATGGCGGCAACGGCGCTCGACGCCCTGCGCGAGCGCTATCCTCGTCCGCATCACTGAACGGAGGTCCGACCTCGCCATGGACACCTCACCCCCGCCCGCCAAGCGCTACTACTGGGAGGATTTCCCCGCCGGCCGGGTGATCCCGCTGGGCAGCCGCGCGGTCACCCGCGACGAGACGCTCGCTTTCGCGCGGCAGTTCGACCCGCAGCCCTTCCACCTCGACGACGCCGCGGCCGAGGCCTCGCTGTTCAAGCGGCTGTCGGCCAGCGGCTGGCACACCTGCGCGATGACGATGCGGCTGATGTGCGACGGCTACCTGAACGACTCGGCGGGCCTGGGATCGCCCGGCGTCGACGAACTTCGCTGGCTCAAGCCGGTCTATCCGGGAGACACGATTTCCGCGGAGATGACGGTGCTGGAGTCGCGCGTGATGAAGAGCAAGCCGCACGTCGGCCTGGTGCTGTCGCGCTGGCGCGTGTTCAACCAGGATGGCGAGGACGTCATGACGATGCAGGGCTGGGGCATGTTCGCCCTGCGCCACCCCGCACCGCCCGTGGCCGGCTGAACCCGAGCCACCCCGATTGCGCACCAGTGCCGCAAGGCCGGGCGAAATTGGTATTACGACTGGTTTATCCGTTCCGACACCTCGTTGCCCAACAATGTACGGGTCATTACCTAGATTTCACCAGTGAAACGGCCGCGGCCCCGCGCCATCCCTCGCGGACGAGTGTTCGTTGACAGCGGTCTCTCATGGTACTATAGTGGTATCACACTTATGAGCCACACCTGCTATCACCCCGCCTTCGAACA
Organism: Burkholderiaceae bacterium; assembly: GCA_036569025.1. Classification (GTDB taxonomy): domain Bacteria; phylum Pseudomonadota; class Gammaproteobacteria; order Burkholderiales; family Burkholderiaceae_C; genus Scleromatobacter. The sequence continues at coordinate 6,206 of DATCRO010000800.1, read as the reverse complement.
GGCCGACATCCGCTACGCGCTGGGCGTGGACGGTGGCGGAACGGGCACCCGTGTCCGGGTCTGGACGAACGCCGGCGCCCTGGTGGGCCACGGCGAGTCCGGCCCCTCGGCGCTGGCCCAGGGGGTCGACCAGGCGTGGCGGCACATCGGCCAGGCGGTCGAGCGGGCGTTCGCCTCGGCCGGGCTGGCCATGCCCGCCCCGAGCCACTGCGTGCTGGGCCTGGGCCTGGCGGGCGCGGTGGCGCCGCACCTGGCTGCCGCGTTCTTCCGCGCGGCGCCCGAATATGCCCTGATCGTCCTGGAGACCGATTCGCGCACCGCGCTGATGGGCGCGCACGCCGGCCGTCCGGGCGCCATCATCGCCGTGGGCACCGGCGCCGTGGGCGAGGCGCTGCACGCCGACGGCCGCCGCGTGGCGGTCAGCGGCTGGGGCTTCCCGGTGGGGGACGAAGGCTCCGGCGCCTGGCTGGGCCTGCGCGCCATGCAGATCGCGCACCGCGCGCTCGACGGTCGCGCCCCGGCCGGCACGCTGGCCCAGGCCGTCTGGCGCCAGGTCAGCGACCGCCGCGACACCCTGCTGGAATGGTGCTCCGGTGCCGGCCAGCATGAATACGCCCAACTCGCGCCGCTCGTGTTCGAGTGCGCGAACTCCGATGCCGCGGCGCAGTCGCTGGTGCAGGAGATCGGACAGGAGATCGAGGACATGGCGCTCGCGCTCGACCCCGGGCTGCAGTTGCCCATCGTGCTGCTGGGCAGCATCGGCCTGCGCATGGCCCCGAACCTGGCGCCGGCGCTGCGCGCGCGCATCGTCGAGGCCTCCGGCGACGCCGTCGACGGCGCGCACCGGCTCGTGCGCCAGCAGATGAAGGAAGCGGTGGCATGAAGTGTCCGGTGTCAACCTGTCTGCTGGACGCGCGCCGGGCCGCCACAAGCCGGACCGCAGTCCCCTCGGGGGACGGAGCGGCGTACCCGACGCGGGAGGGGCTCCAATGACCGTGTCGCGCAAGCAGCTGGCCGGCCACGTCCTGACGCCTCAAGGCTTCATCCGCGGCACGCTGAGCGTCGTCGACGGCCGCATCGCCGGCATCGAGGGCACGCCCATCAGCGAAGGCCAGGCCCGCGTGTCGGCCGAGCCGCTGATCCTGCCGGGCTTCATCGACCTGCACGTGCACGGCGGCGGCGGCTTCGACACCATGGAAGGCGGCAACGCCGTCGCCCAGATCGCGCGCATCCACGCCCGCCACGGCACGACGTCGATGCTCGCCACGACGATGACGGCCCCGATGGCCGACATCACGCAGGCGATGACCGCGCTGGCCGACGCCTGCCGCACGCACCGCCGCGGCGGTGCCCACGTGCTGGGCGTGCACCTCGAAGGCCCGTACATCAACCCGGGCGCGCTCGGCGCGCAACCGGACTACGCGCGGCCCGCGTCGGTCGACGAGATCAAGGCGCTGCACGCCATCGCGCCGATCCGCCTGATCACGATGGCGCCTGAGCTGCCCGGCAACCTCGACCTGATCGCGCCGCTGCGCGCGGCCGGCTTCCACGTGCAGATCGGCCACTCGGCGGGGACCTACGAGGACGGCGTCGCCGCCCTGCAGCGCGGCGCCACGGGCTTCACGCACCTGTTCAACGCGATGAGCAAGTTCCACCACCGCGAGCCCGGCATCGCCGGCGCGGCGCTGGCGCATGCCGAGTTCGCCGAGATCATCCCCGACCTGCTGCACGTGCATCCCGGCGCCATCCGCGCCGCGCTGCGCGCGATCCCCTGCCTGTACTGCGTCACCGATTCGACGGCCGCCGCCGGCATGCCCGACGGCGACTACAACCTCGGCAGCCACCGCGTCACCAAGTGCCTGGGCGGCGTGCGCCTGGCCGACGGCACGCTGGCCGGCAGCACGCTGACGATGGACCAGGCCCTTCGCAACCTCGTCGGCATGGGCCTGAGCCTGGACGACGCGTCGCGCCGCGTGTCCACCAACGCGGCCGATTTCCTCGGGCTGGCCGATCGCGGCCGCCTGTTCGTCGGCGCGCGCGCCGATCTGGTCGTGCTCGACGCCGGCCTGCAACTGACCCAAGTGTTCGTAGAAGGAGATTCCATTGAGCTCACGGATGTTTGACGAAGCCCGCGAGGCCCCCGCGGCCGTGGCTCGTCTGATGGCGGCCGACCTTGGCGCCTACACCTCGCTTGGCGAGCAACTCCGTGCCGATCCGCCGCGGTCCGCCCTGACGGTCGCCCGTGGCAGCTCCGACCACGCCGCGCACTACATGGCCTACCTCGTGATGGCGCGCCTGGGGCGCCTCGTCACGTCGCTGCCGATGTCGCTCGTCACGCTGTACCAGTCGCAGCTCGATTGCGACGGGCTGGTGTCCTGGGGCTTCTCGCAGTCGGGCCAGAGCCCCGACCTGATCGCGCCGACGCGTTTCTTCCGCGAAGGCGGCGCGCGCACCGTGGCCGTCGTCAACGACGCCGGCTCGCCGCTGGCCGAGGCCGCGCAATGGGTGCTGCCGCTGCACGCCGGCGCCGAGACCAGCGTGGCCGCCACCAAGAGCTACATCGCCCAGCTCGTGGCCGGCGCGCGCATCGTCGCGCACTGGCAGAACGACCAGGCGCTGCTGTCCGCGCTCGAGACGCTGCCCGAGGTGCTGGAACGCGCGGCGTACGCCGACTGGTCACCGCTGGTCGAGGCGCTGGTCGACGCCGACAAGCTGTTCGTGATCGGCCGCGGCACCAGCCTGGCCATCGCGATGGAAGCCGCGCTCAAGTTCAAGGAAGTCTGCGGCATCCAGGCCGAGGCGTTCTCGGGCGCCGAGGTCAAGCACGGCCCGATGGCGCTGATCGACGAGGGCTACCCGCTGCTCGTGTTCGCGCCGCGCGGCCCGGCCCAGGCCGGCCTGCTGCAACTGGCCGACGACATGCGCCGCCGCGGCGCGCGCGTGCTCGTCGCCGCGCCGGTGGGCACGCCGGGCGCCGAGCTGCCGCTGGTGGTCGCGGGCCACGAGGACCTCGACCCCATCGCCGCGATCCAGAGCTACTACCTGGCCGTCGAGGCGCTCGCGCGTGCGCGCGGGCTCGACCCCGACAAGCCGCGCCACCTGAACAAGGTCACGCTCACTCACTGATCGCCCGAGACAGCGCCGTGTCCACGTCCTTCCATCCTGGCCATCTCGTGATGGTCGACATCCCGGGCACGTCGCTCGACGCCGAGACCGCGGAGTTCCTGCGCCGCCACCGGGTGCGCGCGATCTGCCTGTTCCGCCGCAACCTCGGCACCGAGGACGAGATCCGCAAGCTCACGGCCGACCTGCGCGAGGTGATGGGCCCGCACTCGCTGATCGGCATCGACCAGGAAGGCGGCTCGACGATCCGCGCGACGTTCCTGCCGCAGGCGCCCGCCGCGATGGCGCTGGGGGCGATCGGCGACGAGGCGCTGTGCGAGGAAGTCGGCGCCGTCGTCGCGCGTGGCCTGCGCAGCCTGGGCATCAACTGGAACTTCGCGCCGGTCCTCGACGTCAACAACAACCCTGGCAATCCCGTCATCGCGGAGCGCAGCTTCAGCGAGGACCCGGACGAGGTCGCGCGCCTGGCCGCCGCGTGGATGCGCGGCTCGTTGCGCGAAGGCGTGGCGTGCTGCGTCAAGCACTTCCCCGGCCACGGCGACACCGCCACCGATTCGCACCATGCGCTGCCCGTCGTCGACAAGTCCGTCGCGCAGCTCGAGGCGCTGGAGTTGAAGCCGTTCCGCGCACTGGCGCATGCGCGCGGCGCCACGCCGGCCGCGCCGTCGGTGATGACCGCGCACATCGTCTACCCGCAGATCGACCCCGAGCATCCTGCCACGCTGTCACGCCCGGTGCTCACGGGCCTGCTGCGCGAGAACCTCGGCTACGACGGCGTCGTCATCACCGACGCGCTGATGATGAAGGCCGTGCACGACAAGTACGGCCACGCCGTCGGCGCCGTGATGGCGCTGCAGGCCGGGGCCGACATGCCGCTCGCGCAGGGCACGCTCGCCGAGCAGGCCGCGACGGTCAAGGCGATCGAGCAGGCGCTGGGCGAAGGCCACCTGCTGCCGGCGGACGTCAAGAAGTCCGAGGCGCGCCTGGTCGCGCTCGCGCAGGCCTATCCCGTCTCGCCCAAGGCCTACGACGCGGCGCAGCGCGCCGCCGACGACGCCGCCATGCGCGCCGCGTGGGCGCGCGGCCTGACCGCGTTCGACGGCGCGGGCAAGCCCGCGACGCCACCCGCGGCCGGCACGCCGCTGCGCGTCGTCACGCAGGACTCGGTGGAATGCGACGGCGTCTCCGAGGCCGGCCTGCCGGCCGGGCGCGTGATGGAGATGTTCGCCGGCTTTCCCGACGTGCAGCTCGTCAAGGTGCCCGACCTGCGCGCGATCGACGCGTCCAGCTTCCCGCGCGACGGCCGCTTCAACGTGCTCGTCTCGAACCACCGCACGCGCTTCGGCGCCGCGGCCGGCGATGCGCGGCCCGACCTGCACGTCGCGCTGTGGAATCCGTTCCAGCTGTTCGACATCGCGGCCCCGTCGCTGGTGACCTGGGGCTACTGCGACGGCGCGCTCGAGGCCGTGCGCGCATGGCTCGAAGGCCGCGCGCAGGCCACCGCGACGTCTCCGGTGAACCTCTCTCCACGCCCCGCCTGAACGCGGGCACACTGCCGCACGACCCCGAGTCGACCCGTGACCTATCGCGCGCCATCGCCGCCCGGAAAGAGAGCCCCCGTGCAAAGCCAATCCGTCCTGCCCGCCGATGCCGCGCCGCTGCCCGAAGTGGAGAAGCCGGCGCTCAAGCGCTCGCCGATCACGTGGGTGCCGACGCTGTACTTCGCACAAGGCGTGCCGTTCTTCGTGGTGATGGCGATCGCGGCACTGCTGTTCAAGGATCTCGGCATCGAGAACAGCGTGATCACCAAGTGGACGAACGCCCTGGGCCTGGCGTGGGCCGTCAAGCCGCTGTGGAGCCCGTTCCTGGAGGTCGTGCCGAGCAAGAAGCTGCTGGTGATCGTGTTCCAGCTGGTGGGCGCCGCGACGCTGGGCCTGGTCGCGCTGGCGCTCAACGTCCCGCACAGCGTGTCGCTGGTGCTGGCCATCCTCGCGTTCACCGCATTCGGCTCCGCCACGCACGACATCTCGTCGGACGGCCTGTACATCGCCAGCCTCAACGACAAGCAGCAGGCGGAGTACGCGGGCTGGCAGGGCGCGTTCTTCAACGCGGCGCGCCTGTTCGCGCGCGGCGGCGTGCTGGTGCTGGTGGGCTATCTCGAGAAGTCGATGGAGGCCGCGCACGCCTGGAGCTCGGTGTTCGTCCTGCTCGCTGCGGTGATGGCGGCGCTGGCGCTGTACCACGTGTGGGCGCTGCCCGATACGCGCACCGGCGTCGCCGCGTCGCGCGACGTGGGTGCGATCGCGAGGACCACGGCGGAGGTGGTCGTCGAGTTCTTCCGCAAGCCCGGCATCTGGTTCGCGATCCTGTTCATCATCCTGTTCCGCGCCGGCGAAGGCCAGATCCAGTCGGTCGGGCCGCTGTTCCTGAAGGACGCGCGCGCGGCCGGCGGCCTCGGGCTGACGACCGACCAGATCGGCGTGGTCTACGGCACCTGGGCCACGGTGGCCTTCGTGGGCGGCAGCATCGTCGGCGGCTACTTCACGTCTTGGCTGGGCCTGCGCCGGTCGATGGTGTGGCTGGTCATCGCGATGAACCTGCCCAACCTCGTCTACTGGTGGCTCGGCACCGCGCGCCCGAGCGACATGAGCCTGATCGCGACCGGCCTGTCGATCGAGATGTTCGGCTACGGCTTCGGCTTCGTCGGCATCATCCTGTTCATCATGCAGGTGGTCGCCAAGGGCCGCTTCACCACGGCGCACTATGCGCTCGGCACGGGTGTGATGCAGCTGGGCTTCATCCTCTCGGGCACCTGGAGCGGCCAGATCCAGACCTGGCTCGGCTACCAGAACTTCTTCCTGTGGGTGCTGGCCTGCGCCGTGCCCGTGCTCGTGCTCTCGTTCTTCCTGCCGCATCATGACGACGCGTCGGCGGCCAAGACCGCCTGAAATGCGCCGTCCGTCGTTCATGTGGCTGACGTCGGGCCGGGCCATCGCCTCGTTCACCGTCGTCTCCGCCATTGCTGGTTGCGCCGATGTCTCCGCATCGAAGACCGTCGCACCCGCGCAGCTGTTCTTCGACGA
>DATCRO010000799.1:0-10122 GCA_036569025.1 Burkholderiaceae bacterium | reverse complement strand
TCCCATGCTCTCCGGGCGCTGGAACAGGTAGACCAGGTCGTGCGCGGCCCAGGAGGCGCGCCACATGTCGCCGCGCGCGACCCGCGCCCACGGGCAGCGCAGGCGTGCCGCGAGCGCGAGCGGCCAGCTCCATTCGACGCCCGACAGCCGGGCCTGCGGCCAGACGACGCGCAGCGCGCGCAGGCCGTGGCCGAGTCCGCAGCCGGCGTCCAGCAGGCTGGGCGATGTCGGCAGCGCGACGTGGTGGTCCAGGCCGATCAGCGCGCCCTGCGGCGTCGGGAACATCGGCGCGTCGCGCCAGGCGGTGACGGGGTAGGCGAGCGCCAGCACGGCCAGCGGCAGCAACCAGGCCCAGGCCGGCAGCGCGCCGGCCATGCCCGTGGCCAGCAGCGACGCGGGGAATCCGGCCGCGACGATCACCCGGCGCCAGAACGTGGCGGCGAGCCAGGCCGGCGCGGCGGCGACCAGCAGCCCGGCGGCGACGGCCTGCGCCGGCGGCAGCGCACCCGTGCGCGCGAGCGCCAGCATCGACGCCCAGCCGGCCGCCCACGCGAGCAGCGCGGACAGCGGCCAGCGCAGCGCGGGCAGGCGCGGCGCGACGGCGGAACGGCCTGGGCGCCCGGTGGAAAAGAGGACGTTTCCCGGCCGTCTTGCCACGCGTGTTGCGCAACAGCGGGGGGCTCACGTCGGCCCACAAAGAAAAAGGCGATCCGGTTCGGGATCGCCTTGGAAAGCACAGGGGTTGTGCTAGGAGGAGACAAGCAAGAAAAAACAGTAACTACTAGACCTCATATCGGGCGGTTTGTTCCACCAATCAAGCCCGGGTCTGTAAAGAATCGCGTACTAGTTCACGGCTCGCGGTGTGCATCCCTGTCGGGGATGCTCGACTACCGCACGTCGACGCCGAAATGACGCGGATCGGTCGTTCAGTGGGTCAGGGACAGGGCGCCGGCCGCCTTGCCCTTGCCGGCGCGCGCCGGCGGGTTGCACAGGCCGCAGACGAAATGGCGCGCCATCTCGTGCGGATGGGTGACGAAGTTGCCGCTGCACTTGGTGCACTTGGTCAGCGTCAGCATGCCGTTGTCGACGAACTTCACCAGGCGCCAGGCGCGGGTGATGGACAGCAGCGGCTCCAGGCCCTGGGCCTCGGTCTGCTCCATGTAGAGCTGGTAGGCCTTGATCACCGTGTCGATCTCTTCCATCGCCGCGGCCTTGTTCAGGTACTCGTGGATGTTCAGGAAGAGGCTGGCGTGGATGTTGGGTTGCCAGGTCATGAACCAGTCCGTCGAGAAGGGCAGCTGGCCCTTGGACGGGCTGCGGCCCGAGACTTCCTTGTACAGGCGCAGCAGGCGCTCGTAGGACAGGTCGGTTTCCGACTCCAGAACCTGCAGGCGGGCGCCGAGCTTGATCAGCGTGACGGCGCGTTCGATCTGACGGGCTTCGGTGAGGATGCTCTTGACGCGGCTCATGGTGATCTCCTGCCTTCGGGTTCGTTGTGCTGTCGGGTTGCGGCGCGAGGCGGCTTACGCGGCTTCCTGGTGGCGGCCGGCCATCAGGATGGAGGCGTGCAGGCGCGAGACGGTCTCGTTGGCAGCGGTCTTGCCGTGGCTGGTGATCAGGTTCCAGACCAGGTCGTCGTCCATGCGGAAGCGGCACAGCAGCGTGTTGCCCGAGGCGATCTTCATCATCTGCGCCGGGGTCAGCGAGGCGATCATGTTGGCCGTCTCTTCCGAGATGCCCAGGCGGAACAGGGCCTGTTCGCGATCCGAGCGGATCAGGCTTTGCGCCAGCATCATGTACGACAGGTTGGCTTCGCGGATCTCGGCGAGGATTTGATTGGTTTCCATGATGCTTGTCCTTGTGTCCGGTGGAGGAAGAAACGGTGTCAACGTGAGATGGACTTTAAAGCGACGAACTGGGAGGCAACATAAGCCCACTTCGGCGACTTGAGTCGGGCGCGCGCCAGGAACGTTGTCAGGCAAATTCCTACAAACTCCGAGGTGCGGGCCGATTGCCGCCCTGGACGGTCGATCGATCCGTGGCGCGCAGCTCGACGGCTGGGCGCCTGCGTGACCTCCGGTCGGCGCCGCGCGGCACTCATTAACCCCGAAAAGGGCCCACTTCTTCCCGCTTTGGACGCAGCAAGGGCCTCATAGCATGGGCGCATTCCCGTGGCGATCGTTCCATCGGTCGTCCACTCCCGAACCGGAGAGCCCATGAGCCAAACCTTCTCGTGCACCGAAGAGCTGCTGCAGGCGCTGCCCCAGCCGATCGCCATCGTCGGCAACGGCGTCCCCGCGGGGGCCATGGGCGCCGCCATCGATCACCATCCCAGCGTGATCCGGCTCAACAACTACCGGCTCGACGGCTTCGAGTCCGTCGTCGGCACCCGCACGACGCTGCGCTGCACCTCCGGCTGGAACGACATCGAGGCGCGCGGCCAGGTCGGCGAGTTCTCCCCGTTCACCCGCGACGCGCGCGAGTCCGCCGGCGTCGCCGAGTTCGAGCAGCGCAGCGGCTTCGCGCTGATCTGCGCCGCCACCGACGTGCACGCGCTGGTGCCGGGCGTGCCCAATCCGTCCACCGGCCTCGCGCTGGCCGCGCTGTGCAGCCGGCTGGGCCTGCAGTTCAGCCTGTTCGGCTTCGACGGCTTCACGAGCGGCCACTACTGGAATCCCGGCGTGCAGCACGCCACCACGCACAGCGGCGGCGAGCGCGAGCTGCTGCTGGGCCTGCCCGGCGCGGTGTTCTACGGCCAGAGCTACGACTACGCGAGCCTGTACAACTTCTGCCACGCCGAGCACGCCGGCTACAACGTCAACGAGGGCCTGGCGCTGTATCGCCAGCTCGGCTGCGTCATCCAGCATGAGTCCATCCTCGAGTTCGGCGCCGGCAACGGCGACCTGTCGGCCTACATGGAGAAGCAGGGCAACCGCGTGACGGCGCTCGAGGTCTCCAAGGTCGCGTTCAACCGCATCCCCATCCGCAGCAAGATCAACGGCGACTGCATCACGCTGGCCGGCCTGACGCAGAAGTTCGACCGCTTCGTGTCGGTGGACGTGCTGGAGCATCTGACGGAGAACGACATCCGCGTCGTGCTGCGCGAGGCGGCCCGCCTGGCGGACTCGATCCTGGTGTCGGTGTCCACGCGCCTGAGCGGCCTGCTGGGCCCCAACGGCGAGAACCTGCACCTGACGGTGCGCTCCGTCGAATGGTGGCGCGACCTGTTCTCCGAGCACTTCGACGTGCAGCTGGTCAACGGCCTGGACGTCGGCCAGGTGATGATCGCCGGCGACCGCCGCCCGGCGGGCGCCCAGCGCGCCGCCCCGCCCGCGCGCCCTGCCGACCGCTTCGGCCTGCCCGCGGCCTACGTGTCGCGCGCCAGGCCCGTCTACTACGCCGACACGCCCGACGACGGCCTGACCTGGCAGCCCGACGTCTACCCGACCGCCGCCGAGATCGCGCGCTCGCTCCAATGCGACACGCTCGTCGACATCGGCTGCGGCCAGGCGCGCAAGCTCAGCGTGCTGCACCCCGAGTTCAGGCTGATCGGCATCGACTACGGCGGCAACATGGAACACTGCCGCACGAAGTTCCCGTTCGGCACCTTCCTGGAAGCCGACTTCGAGGACATCTCGATGCTGCCGCTGCCCGCGCGCGTGCTGCAGCGCTCGGTCGTCATCTGCTCGGACGTCATCGAGCACCTGGTCGACCCGCGCAGCCTGATGGACGCTTTGCGCGAGGTGCTGCGCCACGCGCCGGCGCTGGTCGTCTCCACGCCCGACCGCGAGCGCACCTGGGGCAAGGCCCACATGGGCCCGCCGCCCAACCCGGCCCACATCCGCGAATGGACGCTGGCCGAGCTCGCCGCGCTGTTCGAACGCGAAGGCTTCACGCTGGCCGCGGCCACGCACACGCGCAGCAACGACGGCAGCCCGGACCTGGCGACGATCATGCTGGTGCTGGTCAACCCCGAGCATGCGCAGATCCGCGGCAGCGCGTTCGCGGCCCGAACCGCCGAGCCGCGTCACGCGACGCCGCAGGCCGCCCCGGCCGCCTGGAGCGCGCCGGTCGCGTCCGCGTCCGACCTCGCAGCGGCCTCGGCCGACACGCCGTCCGTGACGGCCGTCCCGGGCGAGGTCGCCACCGCCACGGCCGAGATCGTCGTCGAAGGGCTGGAAGAGACGGCCGCCGCCGCCGGCGAGCAGGCCATGGCCAACCCGACCTGGCGCGCCCGCCTCGGCCGCGCCCGCGACGACCGCGAGATGCTGCGTGTCCTGGCCCAGATGAGCCTGGACCTCGGCCACCCCGACCGCGCGATGGACCTGTACGGCGCCCTGCTGTCGACCGACGGCGCCGACCACGACGCCCTCGAAGGCGTGGTCATCTCGCAGATCCGCTGCGGCCAGCACGCCGATGCGGCCCGCCTGCTGGAATCCGTGCGGTCGAACTGAGCGGCGGCAGGCATGGCCTGCGTCCCGGAATCAGGAGGCCCGGTGTCGTGAGATGCCGGGCCTTTGTCATCGCGGCCAAGCGCGGGCGGCCGCACAGGTTCGAGCACGCCGGTGTCGCCAGGCATCGCTCGCTGACCATGGCCCGCGCCGGTCACGACAGCGCCGGCGCCGGCGTGCCCGGCGGGCGATCCCGATGCCGGCTGTCAGGCGATGCCGACGGCGGCCTCGAGCACCGGCGCCACGAAGCGCTCGGCGGTGTCGAAGGTGATGCCCCAGTCGGCGTGGCGGATCGTGGTGAGCGGCACGCCCTGCCGGCGCATGAAGTCGCCGATGGCCTTGTCCTCGTAGTACTCGTCGCCGATCTCGGCGGGGTAGTGCGCGTACTCGCTGGCCACCAGCGCGGCGGCCTTCGGGCCGAGCAGGTAGCAGGCGCCGCCGGCCCAGGCGCCGTGGTGGCGGCGCGAGTACGGGCCCATCGGCCGCGAGGTCTTGCCGAAGTGCCAGAAGCGGCACAGGTGCGGGTTGACGGCCAGCATGCCGACGTAGTCGTGGGCGCGGGACAGCTGCAGGAAGCGCTCGGGCGTGAAGTTGGCCGTCAGGTGGCAGTCGTCGTCGATCTTGACGACGGCGATCGCGCCGAAGCGTTGCAGCAGCGCGTTGACGCCGGCGGCCACCTTCAGCGGCAGCGTCTCGTAGTTGTCCTCGACCGGCAGCGTGCAGGTGTCGCCGTCCCAGCGCGGCGCGCGCGCGGCGGGGTCGCCGATGATGATGCAGGCGGTGGCGCCGCGGGCGCGCAGGTCGTCCTGCACGCGCTGCGCCTGTGCGAAGTACTTGCGGCAGCTGGTCACCATGAACACGACGCGGCCCTCGGCGGGCAGCGGCTCGCTCGGGCGCATCAGCGCGGCGTAGATGGCCGGGGCCTGCGGATGCAGCGGCGACATCAGCAGCACCTCGCGCATCAGCTGCTCGATCTGCTCGGGTGCGAGCTCGCGGCCGTGCGCGCCGATCCAGTCCAGCCACGCACCGGCGGCGTCGTGGCTGAACAGGCGCCGGTCCAGCGTGAGCATCGCGAGCGCGAGGCGCTCCTCGAGCGTGTGCGGGGCCATGAAGGCCTGCGCGGACAGGGCGCGCAGCGGTTGCAGGGGATGCATGTCGACCTCGGGGACTCAGGCGGCCAGCAGTTCCATGTCCTGCATCGGATGCAGGACGCGCTTGGGCACCGGCGTGGCCGCGGGGCGCGCCCCGTCGCCCATGCCGCACAGGGCGCTGCGCACGGCCAGCGCGCGCGGCTCGCGGGCCGCGTCGGCGCGCTGCAGCACGAAGGCGCCGGCGCGCAGCTCGGGGAAGGCCGACAGGGCGCGATAACCCAGCGTCTCGACCATGTGCGGCTCCCAGCCGGCCGCATACCAGGCGGCGAGCGTGGCATCGAGTTCGGACGGGGCCGCGGCCTGCGGCGCCCACCAGACGACGCGGCGTGTCGGCTGCGCCGCGGCGTCGCGTGCGAGCGCGGCGAACTGCGGCGCGGGCATCTCGGCGGCCAGCAGCATGTCGGCGGCGCCCGCCTGGGTGCGTTGCCAGCCCGGGTTGGCCAGCACGAGTTCCTCGACCCAGCGCGCCCCCTCGGCGCCGGCGCCGCGCAGGCGCACCGCCTCGGACTGGCGCAGCACCTCCAGCAGGCCCGCGATGTCGCGCCGCGGCGCGGCGGTCTCGTTGGTCTCGGGCTTCCAGGTGCCGTCGCCGTTGAGGATGTACGACTCCATGTTCATCGCGACCTTGGCCAGCAGGTTCGTGCGCGCCTGGTGCAGGTAGCGCAGCGCGCCGTAGCGCGCCGGGGCCGGGTCGCGTACCGCGTCGTCGCGGCGGTTGCGGCCGGCGCGCTCGGGCTGCGCGTAGTTCAGCGCGACCTCGGTCAGGGTCTCGGCGTCGAGGCCCTGGCCGTAGACGGCGCGCTCGTACAGCAGCTGCCACTGGAAGCCCGCGGTGGGCACCTCGGCATGGCGGTTCTTCACGAGGTAGGCCTGCCAGCCGTTGATCACCTTGGCCGACAGCTGCTCGACGCTGCGCACCGGCAGGTGGACGATGCTGACGCCGTCCATCACGTGCAGCGGCGGGCGCGTGCCGTCGGTGAAGTGGACGTTGTGGTTGCCCTGGTCGATGACCAGGCGCGCGTCGTCGCCCGGGTTGCGGCGCACCACCGCCTTGAAGACCTGCGGCTCCTCGCGCTTGCGGCGGTCGGGCATCGCGCCCAGCGGGTCGGCCAGCACGCGGGCCGGGTCGACCTGCGCGTCGGGCAGGTGGGTGCGCCATGGCAGCAGCACCACCTCGCCGGCGGGCACCGTCGCGAACGCGGCGTCCAGCTTCGCGCGCGACGGCGCGTGGATGAACTCGTCGGCGTCCAGGAACCACACGAGCTCCGGGTTGAAGACGGGCACGACCTTGCGATAGACGTGCGTCACCTTCTCGGACTGGTAGTAGCCGAAGATCGGGTCGTCGAAGACCACGACGGGCAGGCCTTCGCGCTGCAGCGAGGTCAGGATCTCGCGCGTGCCGTCGGTCGAGCCGTTGTCGATGACGACCATCAGGTCCGTCAGGGCCAGGTTGTGGCGGACGAAGGCCTCGACGATGTCGGCCTCGTTCTTGATCATCGCGATGGCGAGGGTGTTCATGTCGGTGTCCCGGTCAGATCAGGGCGATGGCGTCGGCGTCGGCGAACTGGTCGTCGTCCAGGCCGCCGAAGTCGGCGCGCATCATGCGGGCGTTGGTGCGCTCGCGCGGTGTGGTGGCGACCTTGCGCAGCGCCACGCGCATGAACGCGGCGGCGTCCTTGCCGCACGGTTTGGCGGCGGCATCGAGCCACTGCTGCTTGACGATCTCGAAGCGGTGCTCGAACCAGCCCAGGTACCAGAACCAGTCGGTGTAGTAGAGCCACGAGTTCTCGTTGAGCGCGCGCAGGTGCGTCGGATCCTGCCAGGCGGCGAGCGACTTCTCGTACGGCACCTCGATGGAGAACGCGCCGCCCACCTTGAGCAGGCGCAGCGCGTTGGTCATCAGCAGCGGCAGGTCGGGCACGTGCTCCAGCACGTTGCTCGCATGGATCAGCTCCAGCGCGCCCTCCTCGAGCAGCACCTCGCCGCCCATGTGCGTGGGTGCCGACAGCGGCAGTCGCAGCGGCTGGCCGAGATCGAGCACGAGGTCGGGCTCGGCGCGGGCGAGGATGTCGATGTTGAGCCAGGTCGGCTTGTAGTCCCGGCCCGAGCCGAGGTTGATCGCGCGCGGGCGCCACGGGCCCGGCGCGCGTACGCGCGCGAAGCCCTGGCGGAAGCCCTCCGCGAAGGCCAGCAGGTCGGCGAACTGCTCCATCGGGTCGTGCGCGGCGTCGCCCGAGCGGAACGCGGCCAGGCGCTTGCGCGCCTCCTCGTAGAACGCGGGCGTCTTGAAGTGCAGGCGGAACCATTCCTCGACCTGGCCGGGCAGCCACAGCACCGAGTCGCGGAACGCGGGCGCCGGATCGGTGGTGGGCGTGTACTCCGAGATCACGGGCGTGCCCAGCGACAGGCAGTGGAACGCGCGCGCCTGCTCGAAGCGGTTGCTCTCGTAGAAGTGGCAGTTCAGCACCGCCTTGGACTGGCGGATGTACTCGTCGCGCTCGGGGCCGTACACCGGGCCGTCGAACATGGCCACGCTGAAGCCGGCGGCCTCCACGCGGGCGATGAACTCGTTGCGGCGCGGGTTGGTGCTGCCGAAGAACAGCAGGTCGATCGGACGCTCTTCCAACGGCAGCGCGGGCTTGTCGAGGTAGGCGGCGTAGCCGAACGACACGATGGGCACGTCGGCCGGATCCTGCGCGTAGGCGCCGACGTTGGCGGCGTCGTAGTCGACCACCGCCGAGCGGCGCAGCAGCGCGAGGTAGTCCGGGCTGACGGACGCGCCGCCGTCGCCGAGCTGCTCGAGGTTGACGAAGATGCAGGCGTGGCGCTCCTGCCAGTCGGCGGGAAAGCCCAGGTGCGCGCCGAAGACGACGTTCACGGCGTCCTCGCGCAGCCGGTTCTTGGCCATGGTCACCGTGGCGCCCTGGCGGCGGAACATGTGGCGGAAGTAGCGCGCCTGGTCCAGGAAGCCGAGCGAGTGCACGTAGCCGGCGGGCTGGATGATCGCCAGGTGGATCGCGGGGGCATTCTTCATGGAACCGGGCTCCGGAATTGTTCGTGGACCGCATCGACGGTCGTGAACCGATTCTGGAGAACTGAAGGCCGCGCCATGCGGGGAAAAGACGGGCCGCCAGCCGGCAATTCGGGGCCGGAGGGGTCTGGCCTTCGCCTCGAATCGCGGCCGGCGTCGTGGCCGTCGACGACGAATGAGCGCGATTTCGAGGAGAGGCCAGACCCCTGCGTCAGTGCGACTGCTTCAGTTTCATGGCCTTGAGCACCTGGCCCGTGCCTTCGTAGAGCACGACCAGGTTGCGCGCGGCCAGGGAAGAGCCGCGGCCGGCGACGGAGCCTTCGAGGTCGGGGCGTTCGCCGATCTCCAGGCAGCGCAGCCAGGCCGACTCGATCATCGGCAGCAGCTCGCCGGCGCGGGCCGGCTCCTCGGTGGCCCAGTCCAGCAGCAGGTCGCCGAGCGCGAAGAAGAAGTCGGGCGAGTGCTGCCAGTGCGGCATCGCGGCCTCGGCCAGCAGCACCGCGTCGGCGTGGCGCTTGCATTGCTTGAGCGCGTGCATCTCGCGCACCAGGCGGTCGTGGTGCCAGCCCGGCGTCGTCCCGGCCAGCGTGACGGTGGCGCCGCTGGCGGCCTCGCACGCGCGCGAGCGGTTGAAGTGCAGCGCGGCGTCGGCCCAGCGCTCGTAGACGTCGTGGTCCTTGCCGATCTGGTAGTGCAGGTAGGCGTCGTCGGGCGCCTGCGCCAGCGCGCGCGCGAGCAGCCCGGCGTTGCGGCCGGCCTTGGCCTTGAGCGCATCGGCGCGGTAGCCGTCGTGCGCGAGCACCGTCGCCAGGCGCCGCACGGGCAGCCGGTGCTCCGGCTGCTCGTGGACATGGCCCTCGTAGCGCACGCCGCGCGGCAGCACGCGCGGCAGCCAGCTGGGGGCCACGGAGGTGCCGATGGGCGTGTCGAACTGGCTGTCCACCCGCAGCGTGCCGACGAAGCCGGGCGCGGTGTGGCGCAGCGCCAGCAGCTCGATGCCGGCCTCGGCGATCCACTCGTCCGCGTCGACCACGACGTTCCAGTCGGCGTCGGCCAGCTCCAGGGCGGCGTTGCGCGCGGCGGCGAAGTCGTCGCACCATTTGAAGTGGTGCACGCGCGCGCCCGCGGAGCGGGCGAGTGCGACGGTGGCGTCGGTGGATCCGGTGTCGAGCACGACGAGCTCGTCGACGCAGTTCGTGGCGCTGGCGAGCGCGCGCACGATGCGCGCGGCCTCGTTGCGCGCGATCATGACGAGGGCGACCTTGTAGCTGCTCATGCCTGCTCCGCCGCCAGGGCCGCGGGCGCGAGGCCGGCCAGATGGCGCGCGTGCATGCGCATCAGCAGCGCGTCCATGTCGCGCGCCACGCGCTCGGCGTCGAACAGCGGGAGCACGCGGCGATTCTGGTCGAGGTGGGCCTTGATGCCGCGCAGCGTGTCGGGCTCGTTGGCGAGCGCCGTCGCGAGCTCGACGTAGTCGTCCCCGCTGCGG
>DATCRO010000798.1:0-3741 GCA_036569025.1 Burkholderiaceae bacterium | reverse complement strand
GCGCTACGACCTGGCGACGGCGCGCCGGCTGGGCGAGATCCTGAAGAAGGCCTGCGTCGTCGCGGTCGACTACATCATGAAGAACGCGATCCCGTACCTGGGCGGCGCGATCGACCTGGGCACCGGCCTGTTCCGCACCATCAGCGAGGCCGGCACGCGGCTGGCCGCGTGGAACGACCGCCGCCACATCCGCCTGCAGGCCGGGCATCCCGAGGAGCTCGCCAACGCGATCGAGCACCAGATGTCGCTGGGCGTCCTGGGCGGCGTGGCCGACATGCTCAAGGGCGCCAGCAAGGTGGCCGTGGGCGTGTTCCTGCCGGGGCTGGGCTCGCTGGTGTCGGCGGTGATGTCGGGCATCGAATGGCTGGTGCGGCTCGTCTCGCGGCTGGGCGAGTACTTCGGCATCCAGCAGTTCCTGCAGACGGCGCGCCGGCACTACGGCGCCGAGAAGGCGCGCGCGACCCGGGACGCCAAGGGCGTCTACGAGCCCAACACCGCGGCCGGCGGCATCATCAACGACACCACGGCCTTCACGAAGTTCTTCAAGGACGGCTGCAAGGCGAGCCCGCTGATCCCGATGCTCACGCTCAACTCGGGCCTGGGAGGCAGCCTCATGACGATGCTGCAGCTGTTCGAGGCCGACGGCAGCCAGTCGGCCCGCGCCACGCGCAACGTGACCGGCGGCGAGACCCGCGAGTTCGACCGCGGCGACATGTACTTCACGCGGCTCAAGCGCTGGTCGGTGGAGTACATGCGCAAGAGCGGCTTCAAGTTCCTGCCGGCCGATGCGAAGGACGTGGTGATGGCAGGCTACCTGGCGCACGCCACGGGCATGGGCAAGGAGCGCCAGAGCCACGTCGAGGCCGGCACGGCGATGGGTCGCGTGGGGGCGTTCCTGACGGCGTGAGCGGCGGGCGCCCGCGAGCGCCGAATCGTCGGTTTATCGCGATGAATGCGCGGGTCGGGTTCGACGGACCGTGACCAGAATGGGCAGGCCGTCTCCATCGCCCGGATGCCGTGTCCCGTCGAAGAATCGTCCTGTTGCTGATGCTGCTGCTCGCCTGCGTGCTCTCGCTGGGCGGCTGGGTGGTGGTCGCGCCGGCGTTGCGTGGAACGGGCCGCGACGTCGTGGAACCGCCCGCGGACCTGTCGTCTTCGGAAGCGGCGCCTACCCGGCGCGCCGGCGCCGCGGCGCCGGCGGCGTCGGCGATGCCGGCCGTCGCGGGTGCGGCCCGCGCGTTCGTGCCGCAGGCGGTCGACGCGCGGGCAGCCGAGACGACCGACGCCCGCTGCGGCGAAGACCAGCTCCCGGTCTACCGGCCGGCCGAGCGCGACGCGGACGGCGCAATCCACGTCGAGGCGCCGGTGCCGGATCCCGATGGCATCGTGCGGCGGCTGCCCGGCGAGATCAAGTCCGCCGGCGTCGGCTACACCGGCGCGATGAGCCGTCTCGACGCCGCGTTGCGGTCCAGCGGCGACCCCTTCGACCGCGCAATGGCCGATTGGCTGGATCTCGATCTCATCGAGCCGCCCGTGCGGCGCCAGGAAGCGCTGGTCCGCGATGCGGTCGCGACCTCCGACGCCCGTGTGTACGGGCTGGCCTACGCGGCTTGCAACGTGCCTGCGGTGGTGCCTGACGCGCCACCGGCCTGCGCTGAACTGTCACCCGACGTGTGGGCGCAGCTCGATCCGGGAAATGCGAAGCCCTGGCTGTACGCGTTGCAACGCGCCGACGCAGCGGGCGATGTCGCGGCCGGGCGCGTGGCGCTCGACCGCCTGGCCGGGTCGACGCGGCTGGACGTCCGCTTCCATGCCGGCGCCGCCGCGGTGGCGCGCCAGCGCCTGGGCGATGCCGACTTGGCGGCGCAGTCGATGACCGTCGCCCGGGCCCTGGGCATGCCGCAGCCGCCCTTCCAGGCGTTGACGGCCCGTTGTCGCGACGGGGCCGGAGGCGATCCGGCCCTCGCCGCGACGTGCGCCCGCATCGCCGACGTCTTCTACGAGCACTCCGACACGTACATGGGTCGCGCCATCGGCGCTTCGCTGCACAAGATCGCGACGGGCGACGCCGGCTGGCTCGATCGCGTCCACCAGGAACAGCGCGAGCGCCGCGGCCCCGATGCCGTGGCGCCTGGCAACGCACCGTGCGCAGGCCAGCGTGCCTTTCTCGCGCTTTTCGTCCGGCTGGACGAAGTCGGGGAAACGCATCTGGCGCGCCAGGCCGCGTCGGCGCCGCGGCCCTGACGCCGCGCGTAAGGATTTCCTCGATCCGCGCGACTACCGGTCACTGGCTCGCACAACCCGCGCTCTCCGCGGCGTGAACCGCGCTGCCGGCGGCCGTCGTGGCCATGCCCTCCAACCGTTCGAAGGAAACCATCGTGAAGACTTCCCTGCGCCAATTCGCCCTCGTCTCGACCCTGCTCGCGACCGCCGCCTTGCCGCTGCTCTCGCATGCGCAGGACGTGCGCCGCGAGGACCGCGTCCTGCACTTCCTGGACAGCGGCCACATCGACGCCAACAAGGACGGCATGGTCAGCAAGAAGGAATTCATGGACGCGATGTCCAAGACCTGGGACATGCACATGGACGACGCCAAGAAAGCCGATCCCATGATGCACAAGGACAAGATGACGCTGCAGCAATACCTCGAATTCTCGAAGATGTTCGGCCTGAACGTCGGCAGCTGAACGCGCGCGACGCGGCGCGCCCTCAGCCCTCGCGCGCCTGCTCGAACGCCTGCCAGAACCGCGGATCCTGCGTCGTCGCGAAGTTGATGCGCATCAGCGTCGACGGCTGGCGGCCGGGGTGGAAGACTGTGCCGGGGGCCAGCAGCCAGCCGTCGTCGAGCATGTCGGTGGCCAGGCGTTCGGTGTCGACGCCGGTGTCCACCCAGCCGAACAGGCCGGCGGGCGGCGTCACGAAACGGCAGCCGGCGGCCAGTGCCAGCTTGACGGTGCGCGCGCGGGCCGCGCCGAGGCGCGTGATCACGCGCTCGGCGTGGCGGCGCAGCCAGCCCTGCTCCAGGCAGACGGCCACGGCCTGTTCGAGCAGCGCGGGTGTCGTGAGCGTGCCCAGCAGCTTGACGTCGACGAAGCGTTCGACGAGATCGGGCGGTGCCGCCATGAAGCCCACGCGCCAGCCCGGCGCGAGGATCTTGGCGAAGCCCGACACGTAGATCGTGCGTCGCAAGCCGTCGAGCGCGGACAGGCGCGGCGCGTGCGCCGGCGCGAGGTGCGCGTAGGTGTCGTCCTCGAGGATCCGGAAGTCGTGCTGCTCGGCCAGGCGCAGCACCTGGTGCGCAGCGGCCAGGCCCAGCGACGCGCCGGTCGGGTTGTGCAGCACCGAACACGTGACGTACAGCCGCGGACGGTGCGCCTGCGCGAGCGCGGCCATCGCGGCCAGGTCGGGGCCGTCGACGCCGCGCGGCACCGGCAGCAGGCGCATGCCTAGCTGGGTCAGGCGTGCGAACTCCACCGACCAGCCCGGCTCGTCGACCAGCACCGCGTCGCCGGGCGCGAGCAGCGCGCGCGAGCAGATGTCCAGCGCGTGCGTGGCGCCGTTGGCGGTGACGATCTGCGTCGGGTTGGCCGGCACGCCGAAGTCGGCCAGGCGCTGCGCGAGCGCGTGGCGCAGGCGCGTGTCGCCGGCGGGCTCGCCGTAGTGCAGGTAGCTCGAGGGCTCGTGACTGGTGCTGGCCGACTTCGCCGGCGCCATCACGCGCCGCAGAGCGGTCTGCAGCAT
>DATCRO010000797.1:0-2985 GCA_036569025.1 Burkholderiaceae bacterium | reverse complement strand
TCGGCGGGCGTCAGCGGGGCGTGGGCCATCTGGGCGCGCTGGGCCTGCGGCAGGTTGGCGGCCGCGTGGGTGGGCACGGCGGGCAGCCCCTGCACCTTCTGCGGCGCGGGCAGCGCGGCGACCGGTCGCCCCGGCACGTAGGCCGGCACGGCGGTGCGCGACGCGGGCACCGGCGCGCGCGCGGCCACCTGCGGATGCATGGCGGCGGCCAGCGCGGCGCGGTGCGGCACCTGCGCCTGGAACGGGTGGCCGCTCGCGGTGGCGCCGGCGGGCGCCTGCACGGTCACGTTCTGGATGTTGCGCAAGGCGGCGGGGCGGTAGCTGACCGGGTGGTTGTCGCTGATGGTGTGGCGTCCGTCGTAGGCGAAGGTGCCGGAGATGCGCATGCCCACCGACATCACCGGCGGCGCGCTGACCACCACCGCCGGCGGCGTGCCGATCAGCGCCGGCACGATGATGCCCGGGCGCGACCCCGGCGGCGGCGGCACGAAGATGCCGACCGGGCCCTCGGGCGGCGGCCCGATCACGACGCCTTCGTTGACGTAGCCCCAGGCGATCTCGCGATCCTCCGGCGGGGCGATGAACTCGACGTCGGGCGCCGACCAGTAGCCCGGGATGAAGACGACGCGATCGGCGCGGTGCTCGTAGTACGGCTGCACCCACACGTATTCCTGGCGCGGCGGATCCATCCAACGGCCCGCGCACCAGACCCAATCGCCCTGCCACGTCCAATAGCCGCCGGTCCAGACGGCATACGGGTCGGGCTGGGGCGGCACGTCCTCGACCAGCATCGGCGGCGGCGCCCACGCGATCGCGACCGGCTCCGGCTGCTGGATCGGGGGATCGACGAACACGCTGACGACGGCGCCGAGGTCGTACAGCCAGCCGGGTTCCTGGGCGCTGACGCCGACGTCGACGGACACCTGCGCCCGCGCGGGGCCGGTCAGGGAAAGGCCGAAGGCCGCGGCGATCGACAGCGCGATGACAGGTCGGCGCAAGCTGCGGGGGAGGGGATGGAGGTGTCGGATCATGGTTGTCTCCGGAGTTGTCGGAAGGGGGAGCGCCGGGCGGCGCCAGCGATGCATGAACGTCGGCATTCGTTGTGCCGCTTGCCGGTCCAACGCGCCGGGCGGCGCGGGCGATGTCGGACAAGGCCGCATCGCATGGCCGAGCGGGGGCGTCCGCCGGAACAAGCTGCCGTCGTCCCTTCTCGGCAGTGGCGACCGGGCCACGGGCGCGCAGTGGCTGCTCACGAACTTCGCCGCGAAGCGGCCAGAATGGCGGTTCGATCCGCCTGCCGATGACCAACCCCTGCCTGTCCTGCGGCGCCTGCTGCGCCGCCTTCCGCGTCTCGTTCCACTGGGTCGAGGCGCCCGCCGGACTCGATGCGCGCCTGACGGAGCGCATCGGCCGGCAGCACCTGTGCATGGCCGGCACCAATGCGGCCGCGCCGCGCTGCATCGCGCTCGAGGGGGTGGTCGGCGGGCCCACCCGCTGCACCGCCTACGACGCGCGGCCGCCGGCCTGCCGCGAGGTCCAGCCGGGCGACGGAAAATGCACCCGGGCGCGCGAGCGCCACGGCCTGGCGCCCGTGCCCGCGGCCGCCTGACGGCCTCGCGGACAATGCCGGCAGGCCGTGCGGCGCGCCGGGCGCTGCGCGTAGTCACCATACCGGCCGCCGCGCACTTGAGGGATGATGCGCGGCTTGATCCCGAGGAGATTCCTTGAAAGTCGAAGCTTCACCCACCAGCGAACTGACCCTGCGCGGCGTCGTGCTCGGTTTCCTGATCACGCTGCTGTTCACGGCCGCCAACGTCTATTTCGGCCTGAAGGCGGGCCTGACGTTCGCCACGTCGATCCCGGCGGCGGTCATCTCCATGGCCTTGCTGCGCTACGCGCGCGGCGTGACGATCCAGGAGAACAACATCGTGCAGACGGTGGCCTCGGCGGCCGGCGCGATCTCGTCGATCATCTTCGTCCTGCCCGGCCTCGTGATGGTCGGGTGGTGGACGGGGTTCCCGTACGTCACCTGCGTCATCATCTGCGCGCTCGGCGGCGTGCTGGGCGTGACCTACTCGATCCCGCTGCGGCGCGCGCTCGTGACCACGTCCGACCTGCCGTATCCCGAAGGCGTGGCCTGCGCCGAGGTGCTCAAGGTGGGCGCGGGCGGTGATGGCGGGGCGGCGGAGAACCGTGCCGGCCTGCTGGCGATCGTCTGGGGCGGCATCGTCTCCGCGCTGTTCCAGGTGGTGATCGCGATGCAGCTGTTCGCCGCCGACGTCGTGGGCTTCTTCCGCCTGAGCCGCAGCAGCAACGCCGCCACCGGCGTCGACTTCGGCCTGTCGCTGGCGCTGCTGGCCGTGGGCCACCTGGTGGGCCTGTGGGTGGGCGTGGCCATGCTGGTGGGCGTGCTGATCGCCTGGGCCGGCGCCGTGCCGCACCTGACCGGGCTGCTGCCGTTCGACACCGCCGCGGACGTCGCCGCCATGGCCACCAAGGTCTGGGCCAAGCAGGTGCGCTTCATCGGTGCCGGCGCCATCGCGGTGGCCGCCGTCTGGACCCTCGTCAAGCTGGTCAAGCCCGTCGGCACGGGCCTGGCCTCGGCCATGGCCGCTTCGCGCGTGCGCAAGGCCGGCCAGGGCTCGACGCTGCCGCGCACCGAGCAGGACCTGCCGATCGGCTGGGTCGCCGGCGTCACGCTGGCCTGCCTGGTGCCCGTGGGCTGGCTGCTGGCGGACATGAGCAGCGGCGCGGGCCTGGGCTCGGCCACCGTCATCCTGGTGGCCGGCGGCATCGCGTTCGTCGCGCTGATGAGCTTCTTCGTGGCGGCCGTCTGCGGCTACATGGCCGGCCTGATCGGCTCGAGCAACAGCCCGCTCTCCGGGGTGGGCATCATCGTCGTCGTGACGGCGGCGCTGCTGGTCGCGCTCGCCGCCAAGCCGCTGCTGCCCGCGGGCGCCTCGCAGGCGCTGGTCGCGTTCACGC
>DATCRO010000796.1:0-3402 GCA_036569025.1 Burkholderiaceae bacterium | reverse complement strand
GCTGATCCAGCAGCGCGGCACGCGGCTGGTGCGCATCGACGGCGCGGGCTTCGAGCAGGCCGCCGTCGCGTCGTGGCGGCCCGAGGGCGGACGGCTGGTGGTGGCCGGGCGCTTCACCGGCGCCAAGGCGATGCTGGACCTGGTGCTGGAGTCCGGCGATGGCAGGACGCTGCACAAGACGATCGAGTTGGCCGCGCCCAAGGGCGGCGACGATGCGCCGACCGGCTTTGTCGCGCAACGCTGGGCGCGGCTGCGCGTCGACGAGCTCATGGCGCAGCCGCAGCTGCATCGCACGGAGATCACGGCGCTTGGCAAGCGCTACGCCATCGTGACGCCCGAGACCTCGCTGATCGTGCTCGAGACGCTGGAGGACTACCAGCGCTACGAGCTGGAGCCGCCGCCGGGGCCGCTGCGCGAAGCCTACGACGCCGCCGCGCGCAACGTCGCGGCGGGGAAGGCGGCGCAGTCCGCCCGGCACCTGGAGTCGCTGGTGCAGCGCTGGCGCGAGGTGCAGGCCTGGTGGGACAAGGACTTCCCGAAGGACGAGCCGGCGCCCCAGAAGATCGCGGCGGCCGATGCGCCCTTCGCGGCGCGGGCCGTGCAGGCCCAGCCGAGGAATGCGCCGGTCATGGCGGCGTCCGTGGCGCCGCCCGTGTCGACCGACGCCGCGCCCATGGCCGCGCCGGCGCCGGCGCCTGTGCTGGACCTGGCCGAGGCGCCGCGCGAGCGCGCCGCCGTCCACGTGGCCGAGGCCCGCGCCGTGCCGGACAGCCGCGACGGGGCCTCCCGCTTGAAGAAGACCGAGGGCAATACATCGGCGCCGTCGACGATCCACATCGCCGTCCCGGCCTGGTCGCCCGACGCCGCGGACATGCGCCGGCTGGCGGACGCGGCGCCGGACGCGCGCTACGCGGTCTACCTCGACCAGCGTCTCGAGGCCTCGGGCAGCCCGGCGTTCTACCTCGACGCCGCGCAGGTGTTCGCGTCGCACGGCCAGCGCGCGCTGGCGCTGCGCGTGCTGTCGAACCTGGCGGAGCTGCACCTGGAGGATCGCGGCCTGCTGCGCGTGCTGGCCTACCGGCTGCAGGAGACGGGCGAGACGGCGCAGGCGATCCGCGTGCTGCGCCGCGTGGCCGAGCTCGCGCCCGACGAGCCGCAGTCCTGGCGCGACCTGGGCCTCGCGCAGGCCGCGGCCGGCGCCTGGCAGCCCGCGGTCGACGCGCTGTGGACGGTGGCGTCGGGCACCTGGGACGGCCGCTTCGGCGACATCGACGTCATCGCGCTCGGCGAGCTCGACGCGATCGCGGCGGTGCACCCGGTCGACATGTCCCCCGTCGACGCTCGCCTGCGCCGCAACCTGCCGCTGGACCTGCGCGTCGCGCTCGCCTGGGACACCGACAACACCGACATCGACCTGTGGGTGAAGGATCCCCACGGTGAGTGGGTGAGCTACCAGCAGCCGCTGAGCCGCCAGGGCGGGCGCATCACGCACGACGTCACCAACGGCTACGGGCCCGAGGTGTTCTCGCTGAAGAAGGCGATCCCCGGCGTCTACGAGGTGCGCGCCAGGTACTTCGGCTCGCATCGCCAGGCGCTCGGCAACGCCACCAGCGTGATGATGCGGCTGACCACCGGCTTCGGCACCAAGGGCGAGAAGCACCGCGACGTGATCCTGCGCCTGGAGGAGGCCCGGGACGAGGTGCTGGTCGGCAGCTTCGAGGTCAGGTGACGAGGCCGCCCACCAGCCCGCCGGCGGCGATGAGCCACAGCGGACTGACCTTCCAGCGCACGCAGACGACGACGGTCACGATCATCGCGGCGATCAGCCAGGGATCGCCGTAGGCCGGCTTGCCCAGCAGGAAGCCCGAGGACAGCACCAGGCCGACGGTCAGCGGCGCCAGGCCCGTGACGAAGGCCTGCACGCCGCGCGTGTGGCGGCGCGCCTCGCCCCAGCGCGCGGCGGCCAGCGTGAGCGTGGTGGACGGCAGCAGGATGCCCAGCATCGTGACCAGCATGCCCAGCGCGCCGCCGATGCCCCAGCCCAGCACCGCGACGAACAGCAGGTTGGGGCCCGGCGCGGCCTGCGCGATCGCCACCATCGCGCTGAACTGGTCGTTGCTGAGCCAGTGGTGCTGGTCGACGAGGTAGCGGTGCATCTCCGGCACGGTGCTGATCGCGCCGCCGATGGACAGCAGCGACAGCAGCAGGAACTGCGCGAGCACGCCGCCCCAGTCGGCGCCGGACGGCGAGGACACGACGGCCGGCGTCATGGCTTCAACCGGTGCCAGGCCAGCACGAAGGCGACCGCGCCCAGCCCGCCCAGCATCCACGGCAGCGGCACGCGCAGCAGCGCGATGCACGCGAACATGACGGCCACGAAACCGAAGGCCAGCGTGGGCCCCAGGACGTTGCGGCGCAGGGCGGGCAGCAGCTTGATGCCGGTGGACATGATCAGGCCCGCCGCGACGGCGCCCATGCCGCGCAGCACGCCGGCCACCACCGGATGCTGCGCGTAGTGCGCATAGGCCACGGTCAGCGCCAGCACGACGCCCAATGGCGCGAGCAGCATGCCGCCCAGCGCCGCCAGGCCCCCGCGCCAGCCGAACGCGCGATCACCGAACATCAGCGACAGGTTGACGACGTTCGGGCCGGGCAGCACCTGGGCGACCGCCAGCAGCTCGAGGAACTGCTCGCGCGTCAGCCAGCGTTCGCGCTCCACCAGCTCGTGCTGCACGATCGGCAGCACCCCGCCGAAGCCCTTGAGCGCCAGGCGCGTGAAGACGCGGAAGATCTCGCCCGGCGACGCCGGCTGCCGCGGCGACTCGTCGTCGAGCAGGGAATGCGGGCCGGTCGCATCGACCGCCTCGGGCAGGATGCTGGGCGTCTCGTCCGACGTCGGCAGGGTGGCGGCAGCGGGAGCGAGGGGCGGAACGGGCATCGACATGGCTTCGTGAGCGGTTGCCGCCAGCGTACTCCGTCGTCGCGGTCGAGGAAAGTCCTATGTCTTATATAAGACTTGAGTTGTCGGGATTGGCCGACGCCCGCCGGCATCGCCCGTGCCGCTGCCGGGCCGGCTCACTCCGGCGCCACGTGAAGGGTCGCGCGGAAGAACGACAGTGCGTCGGCATCGATCCGGGCGTGCAGCGCTGCGCGCGAGATGCCTGGCGCATCGGCGCAGATCATGGGGTTGGCCTGCGCGAGCTCCGGGCTGCACGCAGGGATGAACGACCAGTGGTCGGCTCCGGCGACCGGCTTGACGCCGACCAGCGTGGGCACCAGCGGCGCGAGGCGCGCGGCGTTCTCGACCGGACGCAGGACATGATCGGCGTCGCCGTAATAGAGGAAGACGGGGCGGTCGATCGCGCCGGCGCCGGCCGCATCGAAGACCAGGCTGAGAGGCGC
>DATCRO010000795.1:0-5011 GCA_036569025.1 Burkholderiaceae bacterium | reverse complement strand
GCGTCGATGGCGGCCTGCAGCGCGCCGGTGTCCTTGGTGATGCCGTCGGCGCGGGCGCCGAAGGCGGTCGGATCGCAGACCTCGCGGCGGGCGACGGCGTCCCGGGGCGGCTTGCCGGGCCCGTCGGCGCAGCCTGCGAGGACGACAAGACCGAGCGTGACGACGCAGGCCAACGAGCGCATGGAGGGACTCCGGGTTCGACGTGTGGCACGCACTCTATCGCGAGCCGCCGGAACGACGAAGGGCGCAGACCCGCAGGTCGTGCGCCCTTGCCCGAGGCGAGCGGGTTCAGGTCCGGAATTGCTCCACCGTGCGCGCCAGCTTGCCGGCCTGGTCGCGCATCGATTCGGCCGCCGCCGCCGACTGCTCGACGAGTGCCGCGTTCTGCTGCGTCATCTGGTCGACGGAGTTGACCGCCTCGTTGACCGACTGGATGCCGCCGGCCTGCTCGTTGGTGGCGGTGGTGATCTCGCCCAGCACCTCGCTGACGCGGCGCACGGCGCTGACGATCTCGTCCATCGTCGAGCCCGCGTCCTGCACCAGCTTCGCGCCGGTCTCGACCTTGTCGACCGAGTTGCCGATCAGGCTCTTGATCTCCTTGGCCGCCTCGGCCGAGCGCTGCGCGAGGCTGCGCACCTCGCCGGCCACCACCGCGAAGCCGCGGCCCTGCTCGCCGGCGCGCGCGGCCTCGACCGCGGCGTTCAGCGCCAGAATGTTGGTCTGGAACGCGATGCCGTCGATGACGCCGATGATGTCGGCGATCTTCTTGGAGCTGTGGTTGATCTCGTCCATCGTGGAGACGACGCGCGAGACGACCTGGCCGCCGCGCGTGGCGATCTCGGAGGCCGAGTTCGCGAGGCCGTGCGCCTGGTTGGCGGCCTCGGCGCTGTGACGCATGGTGCTGCTGAGCTCGTCCATCGAGCTGGCGGCCTGCTGCAGGCTGCCGGCCGTCTGCTCGGTGCGCGCGCTCAGGTCCTGGTTGCCGCTGGCCACCTCGGTGCTCGCGACCTGGATCTGCTCGGTGGAGCTGCGGATCTCGCGCACGATGCGGATCAGCGAGTCCTGCATGCGCGCCAGCGACCGCACCAGCTGCGCGGACTCGTCGCTGCCGACGGCGCGGCACTCGGCGGTCAGGTCGCCCGAGGCGATGCGGTCCGCGGCCTTCTGGGCGGCCTTGACCGGACCCACGATGCTGCGCGTGAGCAGCACGCCCAGGCCGATCGAGAACACGACGCTGACCAGCGCGCACACGACGCACACCAGGCTGGTGGCGTTGACGGCGGCCACGATGTCGGCGCCTTCGCTCTCGGCGCGCTTCTGCTCGTAGCTGACGAGCGCGTCGCCGGCCGCCAGGTATTCGTCGACGACGGCGCCGAACGCGTTGTTGGCCTGGCCCTTGGCGATGGCCGACGCGATCGAGCTGCTGGTGTCGGCGCTGGCCTTCTCCAGCGCCTCGCGCCCGGCGAGGTAGCGCCCGCGGATCTCGCCCAGCCTGGCCTGCAGCGCCTGGCCCTGGGCCGTGGTCTCCAGCTCGCCGAAGCGCTTCTGGATCACCGACGTCTCGGCGCTCGTGGTCTTGACCTTGGCCTTGAGCGGCTCGGCCAGCGTCATGTCCGTGATCATCGCCAGCATCTGCGCGCGGCTGCCGTTGATGGCCACGTTCTGGCGCCAGCGGAAGGCCAGCGACGTGCGCTCGGCCTGCACGCTGGTCAGCTCCACCGCGGCCGACCGGACCTCCACGAGGCGCCACAGGCTGAACAGCGCCGACACGGCGGTCAGCGCCACCACGACGGCGAACGCGACGGTGAGCCGGCGGCCGATGCGCAAGCTGCTGAAGAAGTTCATGTTCTCTGTCTCCGGGAATCGGGCCGGACGCACGCCCCCGGGCGTCCGGTCCCACTGGAAATTCTGGGGGCGCCGCGCCGGTGCGATGGCGCGATCAGCCGCCCCACAAGGGTGCATTTCTGCGTCATCGGCAGTTTGCGGCCGAGCTTGAGCCCTGCGTCCGACTCGGCGATGCAACGGTGATACCCTTCGCGCTCAAGCCGACGTCCGCCCGCCCCATGCTGATCCCCTTCTTCTACACCCTGCGCGAGGCCCGGCTGCCGGTCTCGGTCAAGGAGTACCTGACGCTGCTCGAAGCGCTCAAGGCGGGGGTCATCGGGCCGTCGATCGACGACTTCTATTTCCTGTCGCGTGCCACGCTGGTCAAGGACGAGGCGCATTTCGACCGCTTCGACAAGGCGTTCGGCGCTTTCTTCAACGGGGTCGCCAAGCTCACCGAGTCCAAGGAGATCCCCGAGGACTGGCTGCGCCAGCTGATCGAGCGCGAGCTCACGCCCGAGCAGAAGGCCGCCATCGCCGCCATGGGCTGGGACGAGCTGATGGAGACGCTGCGCAAGCGGCTCGAGGAACAGAAGGGCCGCCACGAGGGCGGCAACAAGTGGATCGGCACCGGCGGCACGTCGCCGTTCGGCCACGGCGGCTACAACCCCCAGGGCGTGCGCATCGGCGGCGCCGGCAAGAACCGCAGCGCGGTCAAGGTCTGGGAGCAGCGCGCCTACCGCGACTACGACGACTCGCTCGAGCTGGGCACGCGCAACATCAAGGTGGCGCTGCGCCGCCTGCGCCGCTTCGCGCGCGAGGGCGCCGACCTCGAGCTGGCCCTGGACGACACCATCCACGCCACGGCGGCCGCCGCCGGGATGCTCGACATCAAGATGCAGCCCGAGCGCCACAACAAGGTCAAGGTGCTGCTGCTGATGGACGTGGGCGGCACGATGGACGAGCACATCCACCGCGTCGAGGAGCTGTTCTCGGCCGCCAAGAGCGAGTTCAAGCACCTGGAGTTCTACTACTTCCACAACTGCGTCTACGACTACGTGTGGAAGAACAACCGCCGCCGCTTCTCCGAGAAGCACGCCACCTGGGACGTCATCCGCAAGTACAACAAGGACTACCGGCTCATCTTCATCGGCGACGCCACGATGAGCCCGTACGAGATCCTGCAGGCCGGCGGCAGCGTGGAATACAACAACGCCGAGCCCGGCGCGGAGTGGATCCAGCGCCTCACGCACGCGTTCCCCAAGCACTGCTGGATCAATCCCGAGCCGCAGGGCGTCTGGCAGTACCGGCAAAGCATCTCGCTGATCGAGCAGCTCGTCGGCCACCGCATGTTCCCGCTGACCCTGCAAGGGTTGGAGGGTGCGATGCGTCTCCTGACGAAATGACGGCCGCGGGCGTCTCGCGCGAACGCTCCCAGCGACTGTCGGCCCCGAGCCCACGCGCGCGCCTGCTCGCGCACGGGCTCGCCTGCGCGGCCGCGCTCGCCTGCGCCGCGTCCGCGCACGCCGCCACGCGCGAGCTCGTCGTGGACGCCCCGTCGCCGTTCAAGGCGCTGCTCGAGAAGAACCTGGACATCGAGCGCGCCGCGCGCCTGGCCGAGTCCGACAGCCCCGACGACATCGAGTGGGCGCGCCTGATCGCGGCCGCGCCCGCGCAGGGCCGCGCGCTGGCGCAGACGGAGGGCTACTTCCGTGCCGAGGTGACGGTGACGCCCGATCCGGCCGACCCGCATCGCATCCTCGTCAAGCTCGTGCCCGGCGCGCCGGCCACGGTCGGCCGCTTCACGCTGGAGTTCGACGGCGAGCTCGCGCGCGCCGCCGAGAGCGGCGACCAGAAGGCGCTCGACCTGGAGGCCACGCTGCGCTCCGAATGGCAGATGCAGCCGGGCCAGGTCTTTCGCAACGGCAACTGGGACGGCGCCAAGGCGCAGACGCTGTCCGCGCTGCGCGCAGAGGGCTATGCGTCGGCGCTGTGGACGGCGACGGCCGCGCAGGTCGATCCGGCCACCAACAAGGCGCGCCTGTTCCTGGTGGTCGACACCGGCCCGCGCTTCCTGGCGGGCGACCTCGTCGTCGAAGGCATCGAGCGCCAGGCCGAGTCCAACGTGCGCCAGCTCGCCGGCTTCGGCCTGGGTGCGCCGCTGACCCAGAAGCGCCTGCTCGACTACCAGGACCGGCTGCAGAAGACCGGCCTGTTCGACCAGGTCGCCGTCATCTACGATCCCGACCCCGCGCAGGCCGCGCACGCGACGGTGACGGTGCGCGTGCACGAGCAGTCGCTGCAGCAGGCCACCGTGGCGCTCGGCTGGAACTCGCTGACCCAGGAGCGCGTCACGCTGGAGCACGTCGACCGCAGGATCTTCGGCCTGCCCGCCACGCTCAGCAACAAGGTGCAGTGGGGCAAGGACGTCCAGGCCTGGGACGCCTCGCTGGCCACGCATCCGGCCGAGAGCTTCCACAGCTGGATCACCGGCATCAGCGTCAGCAGCATCAAGTCGACCAGCGACCTCGTGCGCGCCGGCTCCGTGCGCTTCGGCCGCACGCAGAACAGCAACGCGCTCGACCGCATGACCTACGTGCAGCTCGAGCGCTCGATGCAGTGCACGCCGCACCGGTCGACCCAGGCGCCCACGGTGCCGGCGGGCCTGCTGAGCGAGCGCAAGTACGACTGCGTCGACGCCCGCGCCCTGTCGCTGAACCAGGCCAACGTCTGGCGCAACGTCGACAGCGTCATCCTGCCGACCGACGGCTACTCGCTGTCCGGCCAGGTGGGCGTCGGCTACGCCGGCGGCCCGGCCTCGTTCAACGACGACCAGGCCACCTACGGCCCCTATGCGCGGATGTATGGCCGCATCACGCGCTACTGGCCGCTGGCCGATTCGTTCTTCCTGCAGGGCCGGCTGGAGCTGGGACAGATCGTCACGCGGCCGCACGTGGCCATGCCCGACGCCGAGCAATGGCGCGCCGGCGGCGTGGACTCGGTGCGCGGCTACGACTGGCGCTCCCTGGCCCCGCACGATTCGCGCGGGAACATCGTCGGCGGCAACTCGCTGGTGACGGCCAGCCTCGAGATCGCGCACCCGTTCACGCAGTCGCTGCCATCGGTCTGGTGGGCGACCTTCGTCGACGTCGGCAGCGCGGCCACGCGCTTCAGCGCCCTCAAGTGG
>DATCRO010000794.1:0-6137 GCA_036569025.1 Burkholderiaceae bacterium | reverse complement strand
TGTCGTTGCGTGCGTCCTCGATCGAGTTGGTCAGGCCCAGGCGCTGCATGCGCGCGTTGGCCTCCTGCAGTTGCCGCGCCATCGCCTTCAACGCCAGCAGCAGCATGCCGCATTCGTCGTCGGAGCTGCGCGGCAGCGGGGCGTCCAGCTGGCCGCTGCCCACCGCAGAGGCGAACAGCACGGCCTGCCTGAGCGGGCGCGTGATGCTCAGCGTCAGGCGCCAGCCCGCGAGCGCGGCCAGCAGCGACGCAAGCAGCGCCACGGCGCCGATAACGAGGTCGTTGCGGTTGGCGTGCGCGCTGAGCGCCTGGATCTCGGCGGCCACGCGCTGGTTCTGCAGCTCGGCGAGGTCGTCCAGCAGGTGCAGCCACGCGGCATGGATCGGCGCGACGTCGCGGTTGAGCGTGCGCGCGGCCATGCCGGGGTTGTACGCCGCGACGCTGTCCTGCGCCTGCGCGAAGGCGGCCGCGAGCGTGCGGTCGTAGTGCTCGATCTGCTCGACCATCGAGCGCTCGAGCACCGAGTCGACATGGCTCGCGTAGCGCCGCTCGACGACGCGGTAGGCCGCGATGTCCTCGACGATCGTCTGCATGTCGTTGCGTGCGTCCTCGATCGAGTTGGTCAGGCCCAGGCGCTGCGACACGCGGTCCTGGCGCTCGAGCAGCGAGCGCATCGCGCGGATGTCGGCCTGGCGCGCGTTGGAGACCGCCACCAGGTGCACGAGGCTCTCGCGCGCCGCGCGCGAGCTCGACACGGCCAGCCACGCGCCGCCGATCATGAGCAGCAGGATCAGCGAGAAGCACAGCACGAGGCGGTGTCCGATGCGCAGGTGGCGAAGCAGGGTCTTCATCGTGGGGTGGCACGTGTCCCATACAGGTTCACGGCCATCAACGCCTTATCGACGGCGATGCAGCGCCATTGAGGCAGGCGCCGTGTGGGGAGATCTGGACCCGCGCCCGCCCACGCCGCGGCGGCGCACAATTTCACGGTGGCCGGGGCATGCACCTTGCTCGCCCGGCTCACGGCCCTGGCCGAAAGGAGGCGCCATGAACCGGTCCTTCCAATCCGAGCGCGACCGCATGGTCGAGCGCCAGCTCATGGGCCGCGGCATCCGCGACGAGCATGTGCTGCGCGCCATGCGCACGGTGCCGCGCGAGCGCTTCGTCGACGAGCGCATGGCCGCGTTCGCGTACGACGATTCGCCGCTGCCGATCGCGGCTGAACAGACGATCTCCCAGCCGTTCATGGTGGCCTGGATGATCGAGGCCGCCGAGGTCGTGCCCGGCGACCACGTGCTGGAGGTGGGCGCCGGTTCGGGCTACGCCTCGGCCGTGCTCGCGCAGGTGGCCGCGACGGTGCACGCGATCGAGCGCCACGAGCTGCTGACGCGCACCGCCCGCGAGCGGCTGGACGCGCTCGCCTACGCCAACATCCACCTGCGCACCGGCGACGGCACGCTCGGCTGGCCCGAGGCCGCGCCGTTCGACGCGATCCTGGTCGCCGCGGCCGGCCCCGAGGTGCCGGCGCCGCTGAAGGCGCAGCTGCGCGTCGGCGGCCGGCTGCTGATGCCGTTGGACATCGGCGGCCACGGCACGCAGCGCCTGCTCAAGGTGGTGCGACACGCGCAGGACGACTACGAGCAGCAGACGCTGGGCAGCGTCGCGTTCGTGCCGCTCATCGGCCAGTACGGCTGGACCGAGGGGGACGAGCGCGCCGGAGCGCACGCCACGCGCCCCTGAACCCGGCGGGCAGGCCTCAGTCGCCGGCTTGCCGGGTGTGGCGGAGCAGGTTGTCACGCACCTCGTTCATCGTGCGGCGCGCCGCGGCGAACTGGCCGGCGTCCAGGCCCGTGGCCTGCACCAGGGTGCGCTGCGCGCCCTTCTCGCGCAGCGCCCGTCCGGCGTCGGTGAGCCTGACGATCACCTGGCGTTCGTCGCGCGCGTCGCGCCGGCGCTCCAGGTAGCCCAGCGCCTCCAGCTTCTTCAGGATGGGCGTGAGCGTGTTCGACTCGAGGAACAGCTTGTCGCCCAGGCTGCTGACGGTCTGCTCGTCGTGCTCCCACAGCGC
Source organism: Burkholderiaceae bacterium (assembly GCA_036569025.1). Classification (GTDB taxonomy): domain Bacteria; phylum Pseudomonadota; class Gammaproteobacteria; order Burkholderiales; family Burkholderiaceae_C; genus Scleromatobacter. The sequence continues at coordinate 4,070 of DATCRO010000794.1, read as the reverse complement.
GACGATCGTGATCCATTGGGTATAGGTCAGGCCCAGCTCATCGAGGATGGGCTTGTACGCGCGGCCGTAGGCCAGGTTCGCGCTGTAGACGGCGAAGCACAGGAAGTCGCCCAGCCTGGGCATCTGGGGGGGCGTGGCGGGCTTGGTCACGGGCATCGTCTCCTTGGCTCGCATCATACGCCGATCAAATCGCATCCGATTTGATCGCATCAGTTGACATCGCGAAGACACCCTACTACATTGATCGCATGCGATTTACTCGCATCCGATGTTCAACCAGGAAACGACCATGACCTCCATCGACAAAGTCCTCTACACGGGGCAGACCCACACCATCGGCGGCCGCGACGGCGCCGCCCGCAGCAGCGACGGCAAGCTGGACATCCGCCTGTCCCCGCCGGGCAGCAACGGCCCCGGGACGAACCCCGAGCAGTTGTTCGCGGCCGGCTGGTCGGCGTGCTTCATCGGCGCCATGGGCCGCGCCGCGCGCGCGTCGGGCGTCGCGCTGCCGGCCGACGTGGCGGTGGACGCCGAGGTCGACCTGGGCCAGGCCGGCGACGCCTTCCTGCTGCAGGCGCGCCTGAAGGTGAGCCTGCCCGGCCTCGATGCGGCGGTCGCGCGGGCGATCGTCGACGGCGCGCACCAGCTGTGCCCCTACTCGAAGGCGACGCGCGGCAACATCGCCGTCGAACTGTCGCTCGCCTGAGTCCCTCCCGTACACCCGACACCCCGAGGAACTCCATGTCCCGCTTCGTCCCCCGCCTTCCCAGCTGGTTCGTCGTGGCCACGCGCGACCACATGATCGCGCCGGAACTGCAGCTCGCGATCGCGCAGCGCATCGGCGCGCAGGTCACGAAGCTGCCCACCAGCCAGGTGTCGCAGGAAGTCGTGCCGGACAAGGTGGCGGCGGTGATCCTGCACGCCGTCGCGCACGCGCGCTGACACGCAGGGCAGCCGCGCCATGTCCTCGTTCGCACGCTGGCTGATCCTCGTCGTCGCCGCGGCAGGCATGGTCGCCGGCCGCCCCTCGCGGGCCGCCGACGCGCCGCTGCCCGTCGAGCCGCTCCAGCCCAGCCTCGCCGGCGCCACCGCCTGGCTCAATTCGCCGCCGCTGACGCTCGAGCAGTTGCGCGGCAAGGTGGTGCTGGTCGACTTCTGGACCTACTCCTGCATCAACTGCCTGCGCACGCTGCCGGCCGTGCGCGCATGGGCCCGCACGTACGCGGGCCGGGGGCTGGTCGTGGTGGGCGTGCACGCGCCGGAGTTCGAGTTCGAGCACGATCCCCAGCGCGTGCGCCAGGCGCTGGTCGACCAGCACGTCGATTGGCCCGTCGCCATCGACGATGAATTCAGGGTCTGGCGCGCCTTCCGCAACGAGGCCTGGCCGGCGCTGTACTTCATCGACGCGCAGGGGCGCGTGCGGCACCACGTGCTGGGCGAAGGCGGCTACGACGAGTCCGAGCGCGTGATCAGGCAACTGCTCGCCGAGGCCCGCGGCGACGCGGCGCCGCTGCCCGCGATGGCCGCCGTCGAGGCGACAGGCATCGGCGCAGCGCCGGACCTCGCGCACGTGCGCTCGGGCGAGACCTACCTCGGCTACGCGCACGCCGACGCCGCGACGCCGCCCGACGTGCTGCCCGAGCGCCTGCAGCAGCACGCCCCGCGCGCGCCGCGCCTGAACGCGTGGACGCTGGGCGGCGGCTGGGTCCAACGCGGCGAGTTCGTCGAGTCGGCCACGCCCGGCGCCACGGTCGCGCTGCGCTTCCATGCGCGCGACCTGCACCTGGTGCTCGGCCCGGGCGCGGACGGCAGCCCGGTGGCCTTCCGCGTCACCATCGACGGCCACGCGCCGGGCGCCGACCACGGCGTCGACACGGACGAGCAAGGCCGCGGCCTGGTCACGCACGAGCGGCTCTACCAGCTCGTGCGCCAGCGCGGCGCCGTGGCGGACCGCACGTTCGAGATCCACCTCGACGGCGCCGGCGCGCGGGCCTGGGTGTTCACGTTCGGCTGAGCTCGACCATACGCATACCCGTATGGCTATCGTGGGGTTGGCCAACGACCCCCGGGCAAGTCTGGTCGGACCGCGGCATCCTCCAGCGCGATGATGGCCCGGGACGCGGCACCCACGCTCGCCGCACACGACAGGAAGACCCGCATGCTGCAACACCTTCGCCTGTTCGCGCTCGCTGCGCTGGCCGTCACGGCCGCGTCCGCAGGCGCCACGGACCTCCATCGTGCGCACGACGCGGCGCCGCCCAAGGTGATCCTGGACACCGACTTCAACACCATCAGCGACGACGGCCAGGCGCTGGCGATGCTCGCGCAGCTCGACGCGGCCGGCAAGCTCGACCTGCTGGGCGTCGCGGTCGCCACCGGCAATGCGTGGCTCGAGCAGGAGACCTCCGACGCGCTCAAGGCCGTCGAGCGCCTGGGCATCGAGCGGCAGATCGGCGTGTACGTCGGCGCAAAGTACGGCCTGCTGCACGACTACGCGGCGTACCAGGACGAGGTGGCCACGTTCGGCCCCGCGGTCGACTACGTCGGCGCCTTCTCCAGCCCGCCCCCGACCTCGCCGAGCGATCTCGTGCCGCCGCCCGACGGATTCGCCACGCACACGCTGCCGCAGCGCCAGCATGCGGTCGACTTCATGATCGAGCAGATCCATCGGTACCCCCACCAGGTATCGATCCTGGAGATCGCGCCGCCGACCAACCTCGCGATGGCCATCCGCAAGGATCCGGGCATCGTGCCGCTGATCAAGCAGGTGGTGACGATGGCCGGCCAGATCTACGTGCCCGGCAACGCCTACAACGACGCCGCGGAGTTCAACTGGTGGGCCGATCCGGAGGCGGTCAAGATCGTGCTGCGCGCCCCCATCCCCAAGGTGATCGTGCCGCTGGACCTGACCAACAACGTGCCGCTGACCAGGCCGGTCTACCAGCAGATCGCCAACCACCAGCCGGCCACGCCCATCACGAAGCTGTTCGCCGACGCCTACGCGCCGTTCTTCGGCTCGGCGCCGCCGCCCTACCCGCTGTTCATCTGGGACACCACCGCGCTCGCCTACCTGGTCGACCCGACCTTCGCCACCGCCACGCGCGACCTGTGGGTCGACATGAACACGACGTTCGACGCCAACTACGGCAAGTCCATCGTCTACGACGCGAACCCCAAGCCGGCGATCCCGCTGCTGACGCAGTCCAAGGTGGTGCTCGCCTTCGACACGGCGCGCTTCTACGCGTTCTACGCCGACCTGCTGACCCGGCCCGTGCCGGTGCACCTGGACCATGGGCACGAGCACTGACGCGGCGGCCTCCGCCCGGCCAGGGCGGCCGGCGGAGGGCCCCCCGCCGAGTCACGGCGTCACTGCAACTGCGCGATCGACACGCTGTAGGCGCCGTAGCCCGCATAGACGCCCGTCCCGGTCCCCACGCCGGACAGGTGCAGCACGTAAGGGACGCCCGCGACCATCGGCAGCGTCACGTTGCCCTGCACCAGGGGCCAGGTGCTGGAACCGTCGGTCAGCGTCTCCGACGTGATCGTGGTCACGATGGACCACTTCGAATGGCAGTACCGCGTGCTGCAGCCACCGTACACGGTCGACGCCACGACATCGACGTTGTAGACACCCGACTCGGGCGGCGTGAACGTGACCGTATCATCGAAGCCATAACGAACCGATTCATTGAGCGGCGTTCCGAGCGGCAACAAATACACGTAATCGGCGGCGGTTGCGCCTGCGGAAAGACACAGGAGGGCGACTGCGATCGCGGATCGGGACGTCTTCATGATGCGTACCTCGCAAGAAGGATTGAGGGTGTTGGAATCGATTCCCCCTCCTTGCGGCACGTCGAGGAAACAGCCGCCCCGCCGCGGCGCCGATGCACGATGCGTCATCGCGCGCCTGGTGTGGCGTGGCTCGCCGCCCCTGCCCATGTCGTCAACTCGAGCGGCGGGCGGCAATCGGGATGCCGGGCAGAAATTGCCGAGTCCGACGCTTGCGGCGGTTAGCTGTCGGCGCGCGACGCCGGATGCCCCGCACGCGACGGGAATGCCCGGTCGACGCG
>DATCRO010000793.1:0-2933 GCA_036569025.1 Burkholderiaceae bacterium | reverse complement strand
CGGCGTGGCGGCGCTGAACATCGGCAGCAGCCGCCTGAACGGCAATTTCCGTTTCGACAGCGGCCCCGCGGTGCCCGTGCTGACCGGCAAGCTGGGCGGCGCGCGCCTGGCGCTGGCCGACCTCGGCCCGGCCTTCGGCGCCACGCCGCCCGACGCGCCGGCATCCGCCTCCAACGCCAAGCCCGGCAAGGTCATCCCCGATCGCGAGTTCGACATCCCGTCGCTGAAGATGATGAACGCCGACGTGCGCGTGGCGCTGGCGACGGTCGACCTGGGCACCGCCCGGCTCGAGCCCTTCAAGCCGCTGGACGGGCGCATCACGCTGCAGGACGGCGTTCTCGACCTGAAGGACCTGCTCGCGCGCACCTCCGCCGGCGAGGTGCGCGGCGCCATCGGCCTGGACAGCCGCCCCGCCGTGCCCAAGTGGAGCGCCGACCTGCGCTGGAGCGGCATCCAGCTCGAACGCTTCGTGACGGCGCGCGACGTCGCCGTGCACAAGGACGCCAAGGGCGAGAAGCCCGACACCGGCTACATCAGCGGGGCACTGGGCGGCAACGCGCAGCTCAAGGGCCAGGGCAAGTCGACGGCGCAGCTCCTCGCGTCGCTGGACGGCACCGCCCGCCTGTGGGTGCGCGACGGCACGGTGTCGCACATCCTGGTGGAAGCCGCGGGCATCGACGTCGCGCAGGCCCTGGGCATGTTCGTCAAGGGCGACGACAAGCTGCCGATGCAATGCGCCGTCGCGCAATTCGACCTGGTCAACGGCAAGGTGATGCCTGAGGTGTTCGTCATCGACACCAAGGACACGACGATGCTGATCGACGGCGACCTGTCGCTGGCCAACGAGACGCTGGACCTGCGCATGACCGCGCATCCGCACGATTTCAGCCCGCTGGCGCTGCGCACGCCGGTCAAGGTGGTGGGCACGTTCGATGCGCCGCACATCCGGCCCGAGGTCAAGCCGCTGGCCGAGCGCGCCGGCGCGGCCGTCCTGCTGGGGCTGGCCAACCCGCTCGCCTCGCTGCTGGCGCTGATCGACTTCAAGCAGAAGGAGCGCGACGTGTGCACCGCAGCGGTGTCGCACGTGCCGGGGGCGGCCAAGGCCGGCGTGAAGACCGGGCCGGCCGAGGCGCCGCCGTTGCCGGCCTCCTCGCCAAAGGCCAGGTTCGCGCCCCCGCGCAAGGGCGCGTGACGCGCATGGGCACCTGCTCGCGCACGCGGGACGCGCGATGCTGACCGCCACGCTGCTGCTGCTCGGCGCCGTGCTGTTGGGCATGTGCCTGCTGGAGCTGCATGTGACGCGGCTGCCGCTGTCGCCGGCCGTCGTCTACCTGGCCGTCGGCTGGATCGCCGGCTGGATGGTCCAGGCAAGGGTAGTGACGCCGCCGACCGCGCCGGCGCGCGCCGACATGCTGGTGATCATCACGGAGATCGCGGTGCTGATCTCGCTGTTCGCGGTGGGCCTGCAACTGCGCATGCCGTGGACGTTCAAGGGCTGGCGGGTGGCGCTGGTGCTGGCCGGCGGCACGATGGTGGCCACGATCGCGCTGGCCACGCTGGCCGGCGCCTGGCTGATGCCGGGCCTGGGCTGGGCAGGCGCCCTGCTGCTGGCGGGCATCCTCGCGCCCACCGACCCGGTGCTGGCCTCCGAGGTGCAGATCCGCTCGCGCCACGACCGCGACGCCGTGCGCGTCGCGCTGACTGCCGAGGGCGGCCTGAATGACGGCACCGCGCTGCCGGTGGTGATGCTGGCGCTCGGACTGCTGGGCATCGGCGACCTGGGCCCCGCCGGCGCGCGCTGGCTGTGGCACGACCTGGCCTGGCCGATCGCCGGCGGCGCGCTGCTCGGATGGGCCTTCGGGCGCGTGCTGGGGCGCGTCGTCCACGCGCTGCAGCGGCGCGGCCACGGCCTGGGTTGGGATGAGCTGATGTACCTGGGCATCATCACCGTGGCCTACGGCCTGTCGCGCCTGACCGAGACCTCGGCCTTCCTGTTCGTGTTCGCCGCCGCGCTCGGGCTGTTCCGGCGTTCGCCGCAAGCCGTGGCATCGCTCGCGCGCGCCGGCGTCGAGCCCGACGAGCTGGCCGAGCGACTCCTCGGGTTCGGCCACCGCTGCGGCCGCCTCGTCGAGGTGGTGATGGTGCTGCTGATGGGCTTCGCGATGCCCTGGGTGCAGTGGCGCGGCGAGCCGCTGGTCTACGCGACGCTGCTGCTGCTCGTGATCCGGCCGCTGAGCGTGTTCCTGACCATCCCGGGCCGCGCGCTGCCCAGGACGCAGCGCCGCATCGTCGCCTGGTTCGGCATCCGCGGCGTCGGCTCGCTGTTCTACCTGGCGCTGGTGATCGACTCGGGGCTGTCGCCGACGCTGGCCACCGACCTGATGAACGCGACGCTGCCGGCGATCGCGCTGTCGATCCTCCTGCACGGCGTGTCGGCCACGCCGCTGATGGCGCTGTACCGGCGCCGGCGGGTGCTGAACCGGCGCGACAAGCGGCGGCTCGCGCGCGCCGCCGCGCCGCGTTGACGCTCAGGTGGCCCCGTGCGCGAGGTCGGGGTCGGGCACCGCGGCCGGCGCGACCTTCACGCCCGGGCCGGGGCCGCCGCTGGGCAGGCCGCCGCCCTCGCCCTCCCAGGTCTGCACCGCCTCCGGCTTGGCGGCGGGCTTGCCGTGGGAGCGCGCGGTGTGCACCTTGTTGACGCGGGTCAGGGCCGCGTAGGCGATGGTGATGAGGGCCAGGCTCGTGAGCAGTCTCATGGTGGTTCTCCCCGTGGGCTGAGGTCGTGGGTCAGTGGACGTAGAAGCGGCGGTTGTCGGCCAGCCAGCGCTCGTCGCCGAGGTTGGGCCAGGTCTTCGAGGTGAAGCCGGGGGCGGCCTGCAGGCGCGCCTTGTCGATATCGAGGATGTAGTCGTCCTTGGGGCCCAGCGTGAGCA
>DATCRO010000792.1:0-9250 GCA_036569025.1 Burkholderiaceae bacterium | reverse complement strand
ACTGCAGGACCGCGTCGACGAACTTCACCGCACCGAGCAGGCGCTGCGCGCCACGCAGGACGATCTCGTGCAGGCCGGCAAGCTCGCCGTGCTGGGCCAGATGGCGGCCAGCATCACCCACGAGATCAACCAGCCGCTGGCCGCGCTGCGCGCCCTCAACGACAACGCGCTGATGCTGCTCGATCGCGGCGACGATGCCGCCGTGCACGGCAACCTCGAATCGATCCGGGAGCTCACGCAGCGCATCGCGACGATCGTCGGGCAGCTCAAGGGCTTCGCGCGCAAGGACGACATCCGCCATTCGCCGGTGCTGGTCGAACCGGCCATCGCGTCGGCCATGGCCATGGTGTCGGCCGATGCCCGCCGGCACGGCGTCGAGATCGTCGCGCATCCGATGCCCGCGGACGTCGCCGTGCGAGGACAGGCCGTGCGCGTGGAGCAGATCCTCGTGAACCTGCTGCGCAACGCCATCGACGCCTGCGCCGAATGCGACACGCGGCGCGTCGACGTGCACGCGCGGCGCGAGGGCGCCAGCGTCAACCTCGTGGTGCTCGACAGCGGAGCCGGCATCAAGCCGGAGGCGCGGGACCGCCTGTTCGAGCCGTTCTTCACGACCAAGCCCGCGGGCGTGGGCCTCGGCCTGGGGCTCGCCATCTCGGGCTCCATCGCCAACGCGCTCGGGGGCAGCCTGCAGGCCGCCAACCGCGAGGAGGGCGGCGCCGAGTTCACGCTGCGGCTGCCCGCGGCGCACTGGCGCGCCGAGGAAGCCCGCGCGACGCAGCGCACCATCGGATAAGAACCAGGAGAGGCCCCATGAGCACGCCAGACCGTCCCTGCGTCCTGCTGATCGAGGACGACGCCGGCGTGCGCCAGGCGGCGGCGCAGGCGTTGCAGATCGGCGGCTTCGAGGTCGTCGCGCACGAGTCCGCGGAGCAGGCGCTCGCGGACCTGTCCGCGACGGCGTTCCCGGGCATCGTGATCAGCGACGTGCGCCTGCCCGGGCGCGACGGCCTGACCGTGCTGCGGGACCTGCGCCGCTCCGATCCCGAGCTGCCGGTGCTGCTGGTCACGGGCCACGGCGACGTCGCGATGGCGGTGGAGGCGATGCGCGACGGGGCGTGGGACTTCATCGAGAAGCCGTTCGCGTCCGAGCGCCTCATCGAGGCCGCGCGGCGCGCCTCGGCGCAGCGCCAGCTGGTCGTCGAGAACCGCCGCCTGAAGGCCGCGCTCGCGGGCCAGGCCGCGAGCACGCTCATCGGGCAGACGCCCGCCATCGAGCGCGTGCGCACGCTGATCGCCACGTTGGGCCCGGCACGCGTTGACGTGATGATCGACGGCGAGACCGGCTGCGGCAAGGAAGTCGTCGCCCGCGCCCTGCACGACGCCAGCGGCGCGAGCGGCCCGTTCGTGGCGATCAACTGCGGCGCGCTGCCCGAGACGGTGTTCGAGGCCGAGATCTTCGGCGCCGAGGCCGGCGCCTACACCGGCGCCAGCAAGCGGCGCATCGGCAAGCTCGAATACGCCAACGACGGGACGGTGTTCCTCGACGAGATCGAGTCGATGCCGATGGCGCTGCAGGTCAAGATGCTGCGCGTGCTGCAGGAGCGGATGGTCGAACGCCTGGGCTCGAACGTGGCCGTGCCGCTGCAGTGCCGCATCGTGGCGGCCACCAAGGTCGACCTGCGCAAGCTCGCCGAGAAGGGCACGTTCCGCGACGACCTCTACTACCGCCTCAACGTGGCCACCATCGAGCTGCCCGCGCTGCGCGACCGGCCCGACGACATCCCCTTGCTGCTGACGCACTTCACCGAGATGGCCGCGCTGCGGCTGCGCCGGCCGATCCCGGCGTGGTCCGCGGCGCAGATGGCCGAATGGAAGCTGCGCGCGTGGCCCGGCAACGTGCGCGAGCTGCGCAACTTCGCGGACCGCTGGGTGCTGGGCCTGGAGCAGCCGATGCCCGCCGCGACGCCCACGCCGGCCGGACTCATCGAGCAGGTCGACGCCTTCGAACGCGCGCTGATCGACGATGCGCTGCGCAAGGCCGCCGGCAGCATCTCGCGCACGGCCGACGCGCTCGGCCTGCCGCGCAAGACGCTGCACGACAAGATCAAGCGGCTCGGCATGGATCCGGACGCCTATCGCTAGGCGGGCTGGGCGCGCCCGCGTGGATCCTGCGACTGCCCGCAGGATGACACTTGGTGTGCGCGATGCGGCGATGGTGCGTCAGGCCACGCGCCGACCCCCTGGTCCTGCGTCACGCGATGCGCCCGCGCCGTCATCGCTGCGCGCGGCGAAGCGGAGTCGCAGGATCCACCCCGGCACGAGCCCATCTCGACGCGCGGCGGCTTTTCGCCAGCGCTTCGGCGGACTTCCGCCAACTTTCGTGCGTGAGCCCACGCGCTCCCCCGGAGAGCGGCGACGAACCCCACTGGCACGACTTTCGCATCGACCCCGGCATGGCGCAATGCCATCCGTGATGTGGACATTGGAGGTCGACATGGAAGTTCTGACATCGTCGCGAGAAGCCCGCCAGGCGCGGACCGAAGTCATGGAGCAGGCTCCGGCGCAGGATCTGTCGCCGGCGCAGCAGCGCTGGCTCGCCACGCTGGGCCACGAGATGCGCACGCCGCTCAACGCCATCATCGGCCTCGCATCCCTGATGATCGAGCAGCGCCAGGGCGGCCAGGACGCCGAGCTCGTGCGCCACCTGGGCATCGTCAAATGCTGCGGGCAGCACCTGCTGGCCCTGGGCAACGACCTGCTCGACTCCGGACGCCTGGGCGCCGGCGAGCTCACGCTGGACCCGCAGCCGCTGGACCTGGACGACCTGCTGCGCGAGGTGCACGGCACGCTGCAGCCGCTGGCCACGAGCAAGGGCCTGGCATTCGCCGCGCCGCCCGCCGCGAACGCCCAGCTCCTGCACGCCGACCGGCGCGCGCTGCGCCAGATCATGCTCAACCTCGGCGGCAACGCGATCAAGTACACCGAGCGCGGCGCGATCGAGCTGCAGGCGAGCGCGGACGACGGCGCCGTGCGGCTGGGCGTCCGCGACACGGGGGTCGGGATCGCGGGTGCCGACCTGCAGCGCCTGTTCCGCCCCTTCACGCAGCTGCGCGAGCGCGCCGACGGCGCCGGCCTGGGACTGCACCTGTGCGCGCGGATCGCCCGGCTGATGGGCGCGCACATCGAGGTCTGCAGCGAGCCCGGCGTCGGCAGCGTCTTCACGCTCGTCATGCCGCGCGCGGCCGCCTGAGGCCGGCGCCATCCCCACGAAACGGAGAGCGACCCCATGTTCAAGAAGCTTCGCATCGGCACCCGGCTCGCGCTGGGCTTCGCCAGCGTCCTCGTGCTGACCGTGCTGGCCGTGGCCGTCGGCCTGCTGGAGGTCGCCGCGGTGCAGGACGCCAACCAGCGCCTGCTGTCCGAGCCCCTGACCAAGGAGCGCATCGCCAGCGACTGGTATCGCATCATCGACGCCGGGAGCAAGCGGACGCTGGCGATGGCCGTGAGCGCCGATCCCGTGCTGCCCGCCACGTTCGCCGACGACATGAAGACGTCGACGGCGCTGTCGACCCGGTACCAGGACGAGTTGACCAGGCGTGCGGCCACGCCCGAGGAGCAGGCGCGCCTGGCCGACATCCTGGCCGCGCGCAGGACGTACCTGGGCGTGCGCAACCAGATCGCGCAGCTGCGCAGCGACGGCAAGGGCGCCGAGGCCGACGCGGCCGCGGCGCGCCTGAAACCAGCCACCGGCGCCTACCTCGCGGCGCTGCAGGCGTTGCTGGACACCGAGCGCTCGACCATCGACCGCAGCGGCCACGCGATCAGCGCGGAGGTCGAGCGCAGCCTGTGGCTGCTCGGCGCCCTCGGCCTGGCCGGCGTGCTGCTGGGCATCGCCGTGTGCTGCATCGTCACGCGCGGCATCACCCGGCCCATCGACCGCGCGATCGGCGCCGTGCGGCGCGTGGCCGCGGGCGACGTGGCGCACGACGTCGCGATCGACCGCCACGACGAGCTCGGCGCGCTGCAGGCCTCGATGGCCGACATGTCCAGCGAGCTGCGCGGCATGATCGCGGCCATCCGCGAGAGCGCCGCGATCATCGCCGGCGCCTCGGGCGAGATCGCCAACGGCAACGCGGACCTGTCGCAGCGCACGGAGAGCCAGGCGGCCGCGCTGCAGCGCACCGCGGGCAGCGTCGACCAGCTGAGCGCTGCCGTGCGCACGACGGCCGACAGCAGCTCCGAGGCGCTGGCCCTCGTCAACGCCGCCACCTGCTCGGCGAGCGAAGGCGACACGATCGTCGCGACCGTGGTCACGACCATGCGCGAAATCATCGAGTCGTCCGAGCGCATCCGCGAGATCGTGGGCGTCATCGACGGCATCGCTTTCCAGACCAACATCCTCGCGCTCAATGCGGCGGTCGAGGCCGCGCGCGCCGGCGAGCAGGGGCGCGGCTTCGCCGTCGTGGCCGCCGAAGTGCGGATGCTGGCCCAGCGCAGCAGCGCCGCCGCGCGCGAGGTGCGCGAACTGATCGAGGCGTCGACGAGCGCCGTCGACTCCGGCGCGGGCCAGGTGACGCGCGCCGGTGCGGCGATGCGGGCCATCCGCGAATCGGTCGGCCACGTCGACGCCATGATCCGGCTGATCGCGAGCGCCAACGGGGAGCAGGCGGACGGCGTCGACGACGTCAACCGGGCGGTGCTGTGCCTGAGCGAGTCGACGGAACGCAATGCCGCGCTCGCCGAGCAGTCGGCCGCCGCGGCGGCGTCGCTGCGCGCGCAGTCCGACCGGCTGCTGCACGCGGTCTCGGCGTTCCGGATCCAGCAGGCGCCGGACTTCGTGGAGGAACCGCGTCCCCGGCTGCAATGAGCCGCTGGCGCGGCCTCAGGCACCCCAGCGCAGGGAACCCGTGTGGACCGGGGCGTCCCACAGCGCCTTGAGCTCGTCGTCCAGGAGCGTGACGGTCAGCGAGGCGCCGGCGGTGTCCAGCGAGGTGGTGTGGTTGCCGACCAGCCAGCGCACGACCGCCAGCCCGCGATCGCGCAGCGCCTGGGTCGCGAGCTTGTTGAGCAGGTAGAGCTCGATCATCGGCGTCGCGCCGAAGCCGTTGACGTGCAGGAGCACCTCCTGGCCGCGGGCCGGATGCAGGTCGCGCAGGATGCCCTCCAGGAGCAGTTCGACGATGTCCTCGGCGGGCAGGATGTCGCGGCGATAGCGCCCCGGCTCGCCGTGGATGCCGACGCCGACCTCCATCTCGCTGTCGCCGATCTCGAAGGTGGGCGCGGCCGCCTCCGGCACGACGCAGGCCGTGAAGGCGACGCCCATGGAGGCGGTGCAGCCGTTCACGCGCTGGCCGATGGCCTGGCAGCGGCGCAGGTCGTCGCCGCGCTCGGCGGCGGCGCCGACCATCTTCTCGACGACCAGCGTGCCCGCGATGCCCCGGCGGCCCGCGGCCGGCGGGCCGTTGCCCACGGTGACGTCGTCGTCGACGACGATCATCGCGTGCTCGATCGAGAGCATCTCGGCGGCCTTCTCGAAATTGAGCAGGTCGCCGGCATAGCTCTTGGCGATCAGCAGCACGCCCTGGCCCGCATGCACGTGCTCGGCGGCCATGGCGATCTGGTCGGGATGCGGCGAGGTGAACACCTGCCCGGGGCAGGCCGCATCGAGCATCCCGAGGCCGACGTAGCCGACGTGCAGCGGCTCGTGGCCGGAACCGCCGCCGCTCACGAGCGCGACGCGATCCTGCTTGCCCTGGCGGCGGTGCACGAACAGGGGCGCCGGATTCACGGCCAGGAGCTCGGGATGCGCCATCGCGAGACCCGCGCAGGCGTCCGGCACCAAATCGTCGACGAACCCGATGAACTTCTTCATGGTGCTCTCTGCTGGAAGCACCATTCTGGCGCACGAGTTTGGAGATGTCACGCGAGGTTCTCTGCGGTGAGGATCTCCACGCGAGGGTTGCCCAGCGACAGCGCGCCGCGCACGCCGTCGCACAGGCCGCGCAGCACGCGGCTGGCGTTGCTGATCGAGCTGTACAGATCCTGGTTGATCACGTAGCTCAGGGCGCCGGACATCAGCATGGTGCGATGCACCTCCAGCAGGTCGTTGGCGACGAACATCGGCGGTCGGGTGGTCTTCATCTCCGCCAGCGCCCGCGCGACGCCGAACGAGGCGGGCCCGACGTTGTAGACGCCGGCCAGGTCGGCCGCCACGGGCGTGAGCAGCTCGCGCGCCATCTCGTAGGCGGCATCGTCGGCTTCGGGCATCTCGAACAGGCGCGTGACCACGGCATCGGGGAAGCGCTCCTCCATCACCTGCTGGAAGCCGATGCGGCGATCGATCTCCGCGGCATAGCGCGTGGCCGGCGACAGCAAGGCGCAGGTGCGCCCGGCGTCGCGCGGCAGCGAGTTGCCGATCAGCAGGCCTGCGGTGCGGCCTGCGGCGCGATTGTCGGCGCCGATGGCCGTCGCGCGCATGGAGCCGGGCACGTCGGAGAACAGCGTGACGACGTGGACGCCCGCGCGCACGAGTTCGTTGATCGCCAGCTTGACGGGGGGCAGGTCGGGCGCGATGAGCGCCAGGCCGTCCAGGTCCGACAGCTTGGTGAGCTCCGCGGCGAACTGGTTCACGTCGGCCGCGGGCAGGCGATGGGTCACCTCGGTGATGTGCTGGTGCCGGAACTCGCCGGCCGTCTGCGCGATGACGCGGTCGACCTGGTCGAAGAAGCCGCGCCGCGCCGATGGCAGGACGAAGCCGAAGCGGTAGTTGCTGCTCGAGCGCGGACGCCCGCGCGCGGGCGTGCCGCCCCCGAGCGCCGCGATGGCCTCGCGCACCTTGCCGACCGTGGCCGGATTCACGCCGGCGCGCTCGTTGAGCACGCGGTCGACCGTCGCCGTGCTGACACCGGCGGCCTCGGCGATCTGGGCGATGGTGAGTGGATTCGCCATGGGGCGGCTGGATCGATCGGACAAGTAAATACATCGCATTGTCACCCATCCGGGTTCCCTGCCGCTACCCCAGGGACTTCGTTCCGCGGCCTGCGTACCGTCGAGCTGGCCCGCCCCCTGGCTTCCCTGCCGGATTCGATCGTGAAAACTGACCATGATGTTGAAGTCTTTTTTGCTTGATTTATTTTTTGATTGCGATACATTGGCCATCAGCGGTCGCCGAACCGCCCCTTCCGATCAACAGGAGACAGACTGATGACCACCACGAAGAAGGCCGCCGCCGCGGCTATCGCCGCGTTCCTGGGCACAGCGATGTGCACGGGCGCGCAAGCCGCCGACCAGAAGCAACTCACGCTGTGCTGGGCGGCCTGGGATCCCGCCAACGCCCTGGTCGAGCTCTCGAAGGACTTCACCGCCAAGACCGGCATCCAGATGAAGTACGAGTTCGTGCCCTGGCCGAACTACGCGCAGCGCATGCTCAACGAGCTGAACTCCAAGGGAAAGCTCTGCGACCTGCTGATCGGCGACAGCCAGTGGATCGGCGGCGCCGCCACCGAGGGCCACTACGTCAAGCTCAACGACTTCTTCGACAAGAACGGCATCAAGATGGCCGACTTCATGCCCGCCACGGTGCTGGGCTACTCGGAGTGGCCCAAGGGCACGCCCAACTACTGGGCCCTGCCGGCCATGGGCGACGCCGTCGCCTTCAGCTACCGCAAGGACTGGTTCGCGCGTCCCGAGCTGCAGGCCGAGTTCAAGAAGAAGTACGGCCATGACCTGGCGCCGCCGGCCACCTGGCCCGAGTTCAAGCAGATCGGCGAGTTCTTCCAGGGCCGCGTGATCGACGGCAAGAAGGTCTACGGCGCGGCGCTCTACACCGAGCGCGGCTCCGAAGGCATCACGATGGGCGTGACCAACACGATGTACGCCTACGGGTTCGAGTACTCCAACCCGAAGAAGCCGTACGACATGAAGGGCTGGGTCAACAGCGCCGGCGCCGTCAAGGGCCTGCAGTTCTACAAGGAGCTGTACGACTGCTGCACGCCGCCGGGCCACTCGAACGCGTACATGACCGAGAACCTGGACGCCTACAAGTCCGGCCAGGTCGCGATGCAGATGCAGTTCATCGCCTTCTTCCCCGGCATCGCCAAGGACCCGCAGGTCGGCGGCGACAAGACCGGATTCTTCCCGATCCCGCGCGGCGACAAGCAGTTCGCGATGCTGGGCGGGCAGGGCATCTCGGTGGTGAAGTACTCGGACAAGAAGGACATGGCGCTGGAGTACATGAAGTGGTTCGCCCAGCCGGCCGTGCAGAAGAAGTGGTGGGACGCGGGCGGCTTCACGTGCCTGAGCTCGGTGCTGAACGCGCCCGGCTTCGACAAGAGCACGCCGTACGCGAAGGTGTTCCTCGACTCGATGAAGATGGTCAAGGACTTCTGGGCCGAGCCGAGCTATGCGGCGCTGCTCGAGGCCATGCAGTCGCGCGTTCATGACTACGTGGTCGCGGGCAAGGGGACGCCGCAGGCCGCTCTCGATTCGCTCGAGAAGGACTGGGAAGAGACCTTCCGCGAGGACGGAAAACTGAAGTAGGCAACGGCCTTTGCGGACGCGCGGCCCGGTCGGGGCCGCGGCGGCTCCTCCGGTCGCCGCCCTGCGCCGCCGCGTGCGGATCCCAAACACCGCACGCGGGGCCCGCCTCCTGCCCTTTTCCTCAGGTTCCCATCATGCAAACCCTTCAATGGCAACGGCGCGGACTCTCGGACCGCGGCATGGCGTGGCTGTTCGTCACGCCCACCATCGTCCTGCTGCTCGCGTTCAACATCTTCCCGCTGTTCTGGACGATCCTGCTGTCGCTCACGAACTACCGGGCCAACCACCCTGGCGCCGACCTCGTGTGGACCGGCATCGAGAACTACCGCCGCGTCCTCGACAACGAGGAGATCTGGGCCCACCTGCAGGCCACCGCGCGCTTCCTCGTGTGCTCGATCACGCTGCAGCTGCTGCTCGGGTTCGGCCTTGCGCTGATGCTCAACCGGCGCTTCCGCACCCACGGCTTCTGGAGCACGGCGATCCTGCTGCCGATGATGCTCGCGCCCGCCGTCGTGGGTACGTTCTGGAAGTACTTCTTCCAACCCCAGTACGGGATCTTCAACCAGGCGCTGCGGCTGTTCGGCGCGCCCGAGGACCTGTCGATGCTGGCCGACTCGAGCCTCGCGCCGTGGGCCATCGTCCTGGTCGACACCTGGATGTGGACGCCCTACGTGATGCTGCTGCTGCTGGCCGGCCTGCGCTCCATCCC
>DATCRO010000791.1:0-3417 GCA_036569025.1 Burkholderiaceae bacterium | reverse complement strand
CATGTAGGCAGCGATGTTCGATTGCAGATGCAGCTTTCGTCGAAGCTCGACAATGGTCGAAGCGACTTTGGCGTCGATGGCCCTTGGCGATCTTGTTGGCCGGGAGGACTTGTCCAGTAAGGCCGCGGCTCCGCCGGCAAGGTAGCGCGCGTGCCATTTGCGAGCCGTGACGGCGGTCACGCCGTGCTTGGCCGCGGCTTCTGACGCGCCCAAGCCACGATCTGTCATGTCATGCACCATCTCCAGACGGCGCAGGTACGTCAATCGGGCATTCTTATGGATGTTCATCCGGCCTCCGGTTCGGAGTTGACTGGGGGTTTGGCGATTTCCAGTCTCTCAAAACCTTGCCGGGTGAACACCCGCAAGAACCTATTGAACCTTCACAGCTAACCCGCCCTGCGTCTCGCGAGCGCGGCCTGCTTCAGTTCTTGCGACGCCGCGCCTGCAGGCCCAGCAGTCCCAGCCCCGCCGCCATCAGCGCCAGCGACGGCGATTCGGGCACCGCCGGGATCGCCACGCCCACGCCGCTGACCGACAGCGTCGACGTGTCGATGAAGTCGCCGACGTCGGCCACGCCGAACGAGATCGTGTGCGTGCCTGCGTTGGCGAAGGTCGTGCTGAAGCCCGCCCAGCCCGTGTGCGACGCAAGATCGCCGCCGGCGATTGCCGACGTCGCGTCCAGCGTGTTGCCCAGCGTGATGAGCTGTCCATCGATGACGACGAACGCCACGTCCGCGAAGGCGGCGTCGTGGCGCGTGTCGAGGGTGTCCAGGTCCCACATGAACGACAGCCGGCTGCCGGCTGCCGCGAAGAAGCTCTGCGACGCCGCGGAGCCCTCGTAGGCGGCCACGAAGCCGGCCGGATCGGGATCGATCGCGCCGGCGGGGACGCCGACGAAGTCCTCGAGGCTGCCCGGGCCGCCGCCGGCCGCGAGCGGTTCGTTGCCCGAGACGTTGCGCGCGCCGGCGGGCCGGCCGGCGTCGGCGTCGTCCTGTTGCGAGGCCGACGCGGTCGTCAGCACCAGGTGGCCACCGGTGGCCGCGGCGTCGCCGCCCGCCGACCAGCCGCCGAGGCCGTTGAAGTCGCCGTTGACCACCTGCGCGGCCGCGGGGCCGGCGGCGATCGCGAGGGCGAGGGCCGACAACGCGGCGGGAATCATTTGCTTCATGTCGGTCTCACTTCTTCGTGGTGGAGCGCGCGGCGGTCATCGTGCGCAGCGTGGCGGCCTTGGCCGAGGCCTTGACGGCGGCGGACACGGCCGCAGGCGTGCCCAGGCCGAGGTCGCGCAGCGGGTCGATCGCGGCGGGGCTCACGTTCAGCAGCGTGACCAGCGGACGGCCGGCGGCCGGGCCGGCCTTGCCGTCGGCGTCGATCAGCACCACCGTGTTGTTGCTCGACGCCGCCAGCGTCACGACGCCGTTGCCCCAGGCCGTGGCCGGGCTCGCGCCGATGCTGGCCAGCAGCGCGGTGAGGTCGAGCCGGTCGTCGCCGGGCGTGAAGTCGGTGATGGTGTCGGCCGCGTCGCGCATCGACGTGTAGACGAACACGTCGCGTCCGCCGTTGCCCGTCAGGCGGTCGGCGCCCGCGCCGCCGGTGATGAGGTCGTCGCCCGGGGTGCCCACGATGACGTCGGCGCCGGCCGTGCCGTTGATGGCGTGCACGAGGTTCAGGCCGAGGACGATCGGGTCGTGGTCCGAGGCGCGGTACGGCGTCGGGGTGTAGTAGTCCGGGCCGCAGGTGGCGCAGGCGGGCTGCTTGAACTCCTGGTTGTAGTCGATCACCAGCGGCTCGTCGGCGTTGATGTGCCACTCGGTCACGCCGGTCACCTTGGGCGACAGCGTGTTGCTCGCGAGCGCGTGGTCGAGGCGGCCGGAGCTGCCGTTGAAGACGTAGGAGTAGCCGTACGAGTTCGCGCCGGGAACGTCCAGGAAGCGCCCGATCTGGTCGACGAAGCCGTTGCCGGTCAGGTCGGCGATCGGGTCTTCCTTGGCGTAGGCGTTGAAGTCGCCCACGAGCAGCGTGTCGGCCACGCCGCTGATGGACTGCACCTGCGCGACGAAGCTGCGCAGCTCGTCGGCCTGCTGCACGCGGCGCGCGTTGAAGCAGCCCTGGCCGTCGCCGGAGTCGGCATCGCCGGGACCGGCGGTGAAGTCGCTGCAGCCCTTGGACTTCAGGTGGTTGGCGATCAACGTGAACTTCTCGCCGTTCGGCGCCGCGAACGTCTGCGCCATCGGCGCGCGGTTGTTGATGGCGGCGGTGTCGCTCAGCGCGGCGCCCGCCAGCGACAGGCGCGACGGCTTGTAGATCATGCCGACCTGGATGGCGTCGGTGCCGCCGCCCGTGGCCGCGAACGGCACGCGCGCGTAGACGGTGGCGCCCAGGCGCGCGTTGAGCGCGTCGACCAGGTTCTGGATCGCGGTGGCGCCGTTGTTCTGCAGCTCCATCAGCGCCACGGCGTCGGCGTTCATGCCGACGAGTTCCTCGACGACCTTGGTGCGCTGGCGCGTGAACTCTGCGGCGTTGTTGGCGCCGCGGCAGTCGTCGGCCGTGTTGGACGGCGGGCACTTGCTGGTGCCGTCGTCGAGCGTGGTGAAGAAGTTCTCGACGTTGGCCGAGCCGATGCGCAGGTTGCCGCCGACGTCGTCGGCCATCGTCGTGCGCGGGTTGGCCCGCGTGAACGTCACCGGCTGCGTCGGGTGGAGCTTGTAGGCCCCCGGATCGGTGTTGGCCGAGGTGGTCAGGCCGTAGTCGACGACGCCGGTGACCGAGGCCACGGTGTCGCCGGCGCGCACGGTGTTGTCCGGCGCGAGGTAGGGCGTCGGGTTCGGGTTCTGCAGGCTGCTGCCGTCGTCCAGCAGGATGGTGCGCCGGATGTTGTCCGAGTTCAGCGCCTGCGCCTGCGCGCCGGGGCGGTAGACGTTGGTGGGCGTCCACAGGCGGCCGCCGGCGCCCAGCGTCAGCTCGCCGAAGCGGCCGAGGAAGTAGTTCTGCTGCACGGTCAGCGGGCCGCTGATCGTCACCAGCATGCCTTCGTAGGCCTCCATGGCGTCCTGGCTCGCCAGCGGGAACTGCAGTTGCACCGGCGCGATCGTGTAGCCGCTGCCCGTCACCATGATGCTGGTGACGTTGCCCAGCTCGGTCACCTTGTGGGCGGCGGTGTCCGCGTTGGTCGCGGCGCCGACGTTGAACTCCTGCACCGTACCGCCGACCTGCACCAGCTGGCCGGCGCCGACCGTGGGCGCGCTGCCGGTGAACACGAAGATGCCGTCCGACGTCGCGGGGTTGCCGTCGCCCACGAGATCCTGCATGAAGAAACCGTTGTTGTTGACCTTGGTCACGACGCCGCCCGTGGTGACGGCCTGGCCGACGTACGGACTCGTCGCGCCCGATCCCTGGATCTGGAAGATCGCGACGGTC
>DATCRO010000790.1:0-4738 GCA_036569025.1 Burkholderiaceae bacterium | reverse complement strand
AGCCACCACTGCGGCCACAGCGCGAGCGGGTCCGCATTCCAGTCGGCGAGCCGATAGCCGCCGCCGGGTTGGGCCAGCGCGGCGAGCGCCGACTGCACCAGCGCTGCGGGCGCGGCATGTTCGAGCTGCGCGCGCTGCGCGGGCGTCAGCAGGCGGTCGCGGTACGGCGCGTAGAAGGCGAGCGTGTCCTGCAGCGAATCGACGCCGGCGATCGCGCTGCCCTTCAGCGGACCACCCTCGGCCATGGCGCCCTGCTCCCACGCCGCGGCGGCCTTCTGCGCGCTCGCCCAATCGGGCGCGCCGATCATCACGACGACCTGGCGCGTCGCCTGGTCCGCGAGCTGGCGCGTGGCGATGCCCACCTCGGGCGCCTGCTCGTCCTGCGGCAGCAGCGCCATCACGTCGGTGTCGAAGTGCGCGTGGCGCCAGAACGCGAACTGGTGCGCCGCCACGACGACGCAGCACGCGAGCCACAGCCACGCCGCCACCTGCCACGGCAGGGGGCGCACGGGCCGCGTCGCGTCCGCGAAGTGCGCAGCCGCACCCCTGGCGCTGTGCGCCCCCCCGCCAGGCGGGGGCAATTCGTCCTTCGGGCGGCCGGGCGGACTCATTGGAAGCGCGCCGCCTCGTCGGGCGTCAGCACCGTGGCGGGCGCCTGGCGCGAGAAGCGGATCTGCGTCGTGTCGCCGCGCGCCTCCTCGATGCGCACGGACTGCACGTTGCGCTCGCCAGCGAGCGTGGCGCGCGCGAGGAACTTGGCGATGGCCGGGTCGCGCGGCGTCAGCGTCGCGGTCCAGCCGGCGGCACCCACGGGCTGCACGGCGACGGTGAACTTGTCGGCCAGCACGTCGATGTCGGCGGCCAGCAGCGAGAAGACCAGCTCGTTGACCTGGCGCACGCCCGGCTCGGCCTGCGCGTCCATCAGGTTGCTCGTGCTGCCGTCCGGGTTGCGCGTGAACAGCTTCGTGCGCGTCACGACCAGCGTCGACTCGAACGGCTGCCGGGTGTGCCACCACACGCCCTGGCCGCGCGCGACGAGGAACTCGCCCGTGGAGACGAGCGCGTTGCGGAAGCCCTTGAGCGTCTTGGTCTGCTCGAACTCGCCCTTGAGCACCGGCGTGGTCTTCAGCCGGTCGTGGACCAGCTTGAGCGAGTCGCCCGCGGGCGACGCGGACGCGGAGGCCGAAGCCGCCGGCGTCGCGGCGAACGACGCGGCAGCGACCAGCGCGAGCACCACGAGCGCAATCACCCGGACGCAGCCGCTCACGACGCCACCCCCAGCCGTTCCCACAGCACGCGCGGGCAGACGTACTGCATCTGCCGCGTGGCCATGTCCACCGCCACCTGGATCGACATCGCGGCGTTGACCTTCTCGCCCGTCGCCTTGTCGCGGATCACGTACTCGAACTTCAGGCGGTTCTCCCACTCGACGATCTCGGCGTGCACGACCAGCGGCTGGTTGAACGTGGCCGGACGCACGTACTTCAGGCGCAGGTCGACGATGGGCCACGCGTAGCCGGACTCGCGCATCCGCGTGTAGCCGTAGTCGAACTTCTCCAGCAGCGCGCAGCGCGCGAGCTCGAGGTACTTGACGTAGTGGCCGTGCCAGACGATGTCCATCGAGTCGATGTCGAAGAACGGCGGCACGACCTCGATCTCGTGCGACAGGTCCGGCGTGGCCGGCTTGCGGGACTCACTCATCGCCGTATAGCGCCCACTCGCGCCGGCGCAGCGCGGCCAGCAGCGCGATCAGGTCGGCGTCGAGCGCGCGATCCTCGGCCACGAACGGGATCCGGCGCTCGAGGTCGGCCTGGAACGCCTGCAGCACCTGGCCAGGCACCACGTCGTCCTGCGCGCAGCGCAGCGCGACGCCCTGGCGCCCGGCCACCAGCATGGCGGCGCACACCTGCTCGGTCAGCTCCAGCACGCGCATGCAGTCGCGCGCGGCGATCGTGCCCATGCTCACCTTGTCCTGGTTGTGGCACTCGGTGGAGCGCGAGAACACGCTCGCCGGCATCGTCTGCTTCAGGGCCTCGGCCGTCCAGGCGGAGACGCTGATCTGCAGCGCCTTCAGGCCGTGGTTGATCGGCGCGCGCACGCCGGTGGCGCCCGACAGGTTGGACGGCAGGCCGTGGTTGTAGCGGGTGTCGACCAGCAGCGCGAGCTGGCGATCGAGCAGGTCGGCGACGTTGGCCACCGCGTTCTTCAGGCTGTCCATGGCGAACGCGACATGGCCGCCGTAGAAGTGGCCGCCGTGCAGCACGCGCTCGTTGTCGCCGTCGATGATCGGGTTGTCGTTGGCCGAGTTGAGCTCGCTTTCGATGAGCTGGCGCAGGAACGGCAGCGCGTCCTCCAGCACGCCGATGACGTGCGGCGCGCAGCGCAGCGAGTAGCGGTCCTGCAGGCGCTGCTCGTTGCGCGCGGCGGGCTTGTCGGACTCGGCCGCGAGGTCGGCGCGCACGCGGGCGGCCACGCGCTGCTGGCCGGCATGCGGCTTGACGGCGAACAGCGCCTCGTCGAAGTGGTGCGCGTTGCCGGCGCTGGCCAGCACGTTGCACGCCGTCAGGCGCGACGCGAGCTTGCAGACGTAGTCGGCGCGCTGCCAGGCCAGGCACGCGAGCGCGGTCATCACGGCCGTGCCATTCATGATGGCCAGGCCTTCCTTGGGCCGCAGCCGCAGCGGCTGGCGGCGCAGCGTCTCCAGCGCCGCGGCGGCCGGCTGGATGCGGCCCTGGAACAGCACGTTGCGCTCGCCGCACAGCGCGGCCGCCACGTACGACAGCGGCGTCAGGTCGCCGCTGGCGCCGACGGAGCCCTCGGCGGGAATCTGCGGCAGGACGTCGTGCTCGAGGAACGCAGCCAGCTGGTCGAGCAGCTCGACGCTGACGCCCGAGACGCCCTGCGCCAGCGACTGCAGGCGCGCCGCCAGCACGGCGCGCGTCTCGGCCGGATCGAGCATGCGCCCCAGGCCGACGCCGTGGTACGCGAACAGGTGGTGCGGCAGCTCGGGCACCAGCTCCGGCGGGATGACGACGGTGCACGAATCGCCGTAGCCGGTGGTGACGCCGTAGACGACGCCGTCCTCGCGCAGCAGCCGCTCGAGGAATTCCGAGCCGCGGCGGATGCGCGCGCGGAACGCCGGATCCTCGGACAGCGAGGCGTCGGCCTTCATCTCGGCGAGCAGGCACACGTCCTCGATGGTCAGCGCACTGCCGTCGAAGCGGATGGAGCGGGATTCAGTCATGGCGCTCAGACTTTCGGCGAGCGGCGAGCGCTCCAGGTTGATTCCAGAAGGAAAAGAAATTGAACCATTCGTAGGGCGCGCGCGCCAGCAGGCGCTCGATGCCGCGGGCGAACTCCGCGGCGTAGCCGGCGCAGGCCGACAGGCGATCGCCGCGCGGCAGCACGACGCGCTCGGCCAGCCGCTCGAACACGACCTCGTGCGTGTCGCCCTGGCGGATGCAGCCCATCGAGAACAGCGGGCACTTCAGCAGCGCGGCGAGCATGTAGGCGCCGGTGGGCAGCGGCGCGTCGTGGCCGAGGAACGGCACCTCGACGGCCGTCGCGCGGCCCGCCATCACGGGCACGCGATCGCCGGCGATGGCGACGAACTCGCCGCGCGCCACGCGCTCGGACAGCAGCACCGCGGTGGCCGGCGAGATCTCGGTGACCTGCATCAGCGAGATGCCGCGCCCCGGCGACAGGCGTTCGAGCATGCGGTTGAAGCGCTCGGCGTGCACCGTATGCACGAGCACCGTCAGTTTCAGGCCGGGCGTGGCGTCGGCCGAGGCCTGGCACATCTCCAGGCAGCCCACGTGCGCCGTCACGAACAGCCCGCCCTGCCGGGCCTGCACCATCTGCTCGATCGGTTCGCGGCCGACGAAGCGGATCGTGTCGAGCTTGTAGCGGCCGCCCACGGCCAGCATCTTGTCCAGGATGGTCTCGGCGAACGAGAAGAAGTGGCGCAGCGTGTCGCGCCGGCCGGGCTCGTGGCCCAGCGCGCCGGTGGCCGCCTGCAATCGGCGCAGGTATTGCAGCGAGGCTTCGCGCGCGGCGCGGTTGGCGGCCCAGTACCAGAGCACGACCGGGTACAGCACGAGCCGGAACGGCAGCCGCCCGCCGACGCGGAACAGCGCGTACATCAGCCACATGCCGCCGGCGAAGGTCTCCTCGCCGATGGCCGACCAGTGGCGCTGCACGGCGCCCGCGGCATGTTGCGACGTCGCGCTCATCGCACCACCTTGCGCCACAGCAGCCGCGGCGAGCGCAGCAGCATGCCGACGGCGAGCCGCGCGTGCATCCTGGAGATGAGCCAGTTGTCCAGGCCCAGGCGGAAGTGCGACAGCCCGTCCTGCGGGTACGTGACGCGCGTGGGGATGTTCACGATGCGCAGCCCGCGCCAGTGCAGGCGCACCAGCACCTCGGGGTCGAAGTCCATGCGCCGGCCCAGGCGCGCCTCGTCCAGCAGCTTGACGACCGGCGCCAGCGGATAGACGCGGAAGCCGCACATCGAGTCGCGGATCTGCAGCGACAGCGAATTGATCCACACCCAGATGTGCGTGGCGTAGCGCCCGACCAGGCGCCCCGTCGGCACCGACTCGTCGTAGACCGGCACGCCGCAGATCACCGCGGCGGGATCGGCGGCCGCGGCGGCCAGGAACCGCGGGATGTCGCCGGCGTCGTGCTGGCCGTCGGCGTCGATCTGCAGCGCGTGCGAATACCCCGCGGCCGCGGCGGC
>DATCRO010000789.1:0-3685 GCA_036569025.1 Burkholderiaceae bacterium | reverse complement strand
GTACAGCGAGGCCTCCGCCATGACGCGGCCCACCAGCAGGCCCATCTGCTGCTCGATCTGCGCGACCTCGAGTTCGGGCACGTCCGCGTCGCCGCGCCGCGCGGCCGCGAGCAGCCGCCGCGAGGCCTCGATGGCGCGTTCGCCGCCCTTGACCGCGATGTACATCTCAGGCCTCGCTTTCGACGTGGGTGCTGCGGGGAATGGCGGCCAGGCGCGCGCCGCAGGCGAGGACGAGGTCGACGCCGCGCGGCAACTCGGCGCGCAGCGCCGCGCGCCAGCGCCAGAACGCGGGCGACAGGCCCGCGACGGCGAGGTCGCGCGACGTCCGGATGCCGGCGCCGCGCAGCTTGAGTGCGACGGTGCCGGGCAGCGGCTGCTCGGACAGCGCACCCACCTGCACGAACAGCGTGGCGCTGGCCTGCGGCGCATCGTCGGTGCCCGGATCGAGCGCCTCCCACAGCGCCGCGTCGACGTCGCGCGCCAGTGCCGCCGTCATCGCCGTGGCCTGCGGCAGCGTGCGGGCGCCGGTGTGGAAGCGCAGCCAGGCGCGCGCGTCGCCGGTGTCCAGGGCACCGGCGAGGTGGGCGGGGGTGTCTGCGTCGAGCAGCGTCAGCAGCGTCGCGGCCAGAGCGACGTCGAACGGCGGGCGCGCCTCGTTCCCGGACGACTCGAGGCCGGCGATCGCGGCGGCGGGCAGCGCCAGAACGCGTCCGGGCTCGGACATCGCCGTCAGCAGGGCGCGGAAGGCCTGCTGAGCGCCGTGCACCGGATCGGCAAAGCCGGCGCCCATGCGGGCAAGGACAGCGCTCATGGCGCGATCTCCGAGGCGAGCGTGTCGAACGAGACGCGCGAACCGGCGACGCGCGCCGCGGCGGCGGCACGCAGGCGCGCGGACTCCGCAGCGAGCGGCGCGACGACGTCGCGCATCAGCGCGTCGTGGTGCGCGGGCTGCTGCAGCAAGGCGTCGAAGGACGCCACCCATTCGGCGCGCGCCTCGTCGCGGCCCAGCACGTAGCCGACGCCGGCCGCGACGCAGCCATCCGCGCCGACGTGGCGCACGACGCAGCGCGTGACGGTGGCGTCGCCGACGTTGAAACGGTCGCCCCGGTTGCCGATGCGGGCGCGTACCATCGTCAGGCCGATCTCCGGAGCGCGCAGCCGCGTGAAGCCGGTCGTGGGCAGCGCGGCGGCGTGCTGCTCGAGCAGCGCGCGCGGCGCCTGCGCCAGCACGGCCAGCCAGTGCCGGCGCTTGGCCGCCGCGGCGGGGTCTCGATCGGTGTCGGTCATGGTGACGTCATCTAGATGACTGAAGATGCGAGCCAGTATCGACAGACCCGATGACAGTTTCTTGACCCTCCGGTGACGACATGCTCAAGGACGACGACGCTTCAGCTTCCTCGATGCTCGATGCGCACGACGCCAACGTCGCGCGCTGGCAGGCGATCGCCGCGCAGCTGCGCGCTGACATCCTCGCCGGCCGCGTCGCGCCCGGCGAGCGCCTGCCCAACGAGACGGCGCTGGCCGACCGCTTCGGCGTCCACCGCCACACGCTGCGCCAGGCGGTGCAGGCGCTGATGCGCGAGGGCCACCTGGACGTGCGCCAGGGCAGCGGCACCTTCGTGCGCGAGCTGGTGCTGGACTACGCCTTGCAGCGCCGAACGCGCCTGACCGAGAACCTCGCGCGCATGGGCGAGACGGCCGGGCGCGAGCTGCTGTCGCATGCGGTGCTGCCGGCCGGCGAATGGGCCGAGGCACTGAAGCTGCCGGCGCGTTCGAAGGTGGCACTGCTGGAGACGCGCTCGTCGGTGCGCGGCCGTCGCGTGGGGCTGTCCACAGCGGCATTCCCATGTCCGCGCCTCGCGGACATCGCCGCGCCCGTGGCGCGCCACGGCAGCGTCACGCGCGCGCTCGCCGAGCTCGGCGTGGCCGACTACACGCGCTCGCGCAGCGTGGTGTCGACCCGCCTGCCGTCGCAGGCCGAGGCCGACGCGCTCGCGCGGCCGTTGTCGCAGCCCGTGCTGGTCGTGCAGTACATCAATGTCGACGGCGCGGGCGTGCCGGTGGAGGCGGGCAGCACGCTGTTCGCGGCCGACGCGGTGCAGCTGGTGGTCGAACCGGACGCGCTCGCATGAGCGAAGGCCCGCGCTACGCGTTGTATTTCGCGCCCGCCGCGCACCACCCGTTGTGGACGGCCGGCTGCCGCTGGCTCGGCCGCGACCCGGAGTCCGGCGCGCGGCATGCGGGCGGCCTGTATCGCGCCGACCCGTGCCGCTATGGATTCCACGCCACGCTCAAGCCGCCGTTCGCGCTGCGCGAGGGAACGTCGCGGGCGCAGTTGCTGGCCGCGGTGTCGCACTTCGTCGACGAGCACACGCCGTTCGTGATGCCGGCCCTGCACGTCGCGACGCTGGGCGATTTCATCGCGCTGCGCCCGGTCGATGCCGATGCGACCGCACGCGGCCAGCCGCTGCGAGGTCTCGCAGACGACTGCGTTCGCCTGTTCGACGAGTTCCGACGGCCCGCCTCGGCCGGCGAGACCGCGCGCCGGGCGGCCGCGAGCCTCGACGAGGCGCAGCGCGAGAACGTCGCGCGCTGGGGCTACGCCCATGTGTTCGAGCAATGGCGCTTCCACATGACGCTCAGCGATGGCCTGCCGCGCGATGCGCAGGGCGAGCGGGTGCGCGTCGAGCTGCTCGACGCGGCGCGCCGCGAATTCGACGCCGTGCTCGCCCTGCCGCTGCGCTGCGACGGCGTCGCGCTGTTCGTCGAGGACTCCCCCGGTGCGGACTTCCGCCTCGCGCGACGTTTCGCGTTCGCACGATGAGCGGGATCGGCCTGCCGATCATCGCGGGAGCGCATCGCCTGATCGTCGTGGTCGGGCCGTCGGGCGCGGGCAAGGACAGCGTGCTGCGCGGCTGGCGCGCATTGCTGGGCGAAGCGGCCCCCGCGGTCGCGCGGCGCGTGATCACCCGCGCACCGGATACTTCGGAGGCGCACGAGGCCGTCACGCCCGGCGACTTCGCCGGCCTGCGCGACCGCGGCCTGCTCGCGACCTGGTGGCATGCGCACGGCCTGGACTACGGCGTGCGCCGCAGCGAACTCGCGCCCCTGGCCGGTGGCCGCTGGGTCGTGCTCAACGGCTCGCGAGCGCACCTGCCCGCGTTGCGCGCGCAGGCACCGGGCCTGCAGGTCGTATCGGTGAGCGCGTCGGAACACGTGCTCGCGTCACGCCTGGCCGCGCGGGGGCGCGAGGACGCGGCCGCGCGCGACGCGCGCCTGGCGCGGAGGGTCGCAGATCCAGTGGATGCCGACCTGAGCCTGGTCAACGACGGCGATCTGAGCGCATGCGTGGAGGCACTGGCGCACTGGTGGAAAACAACGCGCCGCCAAGAGCCCTGGGAACACCGCAAATGACCAGTTTGGTTGCGCTCGACAGGCGTCGCCCCCCGGAACCAATGCCATCTCGATCACCCCGCCGATCGGTAGAAGGATTGGTGGAACGAAAAGAAAAACGGGCCGCGAGGGCCCGTGTTTTCGTACTTCTTGGCGGAGAGGGTGGGATTCGAACCCACGGTACCTTGCGGTACGCCTGATTTCGAGTCAGGTACAATCGACCACTCTGCCACCTCTCCTGATTCGGTGCCGCTGGTCAATTGAGCGGAGTCCGTGACTCTAGCACGGAATT
>DATCRO010000788.1:0-7065 GCA_036569025.1 Burkholderiaceae bacterium | reverse complement strand
GCGTCGAGCTGCGCATCGGCAGCGACGCGCCGCTGCAGGTGCGCTGCCGCGGCGAGGTGCTGCTGTCGGCCGGCGCGATCGGCTCGCCGCAGATCCTGCAGCTCTCGGGCATCGGCGATGGCGCGCGGCTGAAGGCGGCCGGCGTGGCGCCGCGTCACGAGCTGCCCGGGGTCGGCGGCAACCTGCAGGATCACCTGCAGGTGCGCGCCGTGTTCGCGGTGGACGGCACGCGCACCCTCAACACGCTGTCGGCCACGGTGCTGGGCAAGGCGCGCATCGCGGCCGAATACGCGCTGGCGCGCAGCGGTCCGATGAGCATGGCGCCATCGCAGCTGGGCGCGTTCACGCGCTCCGATCCCGACCGGCGCTGGCCCAACGTGCAGTACCACGTGCAGCCGTTGTCGCTGGACGCCTTCGGCGAGCCGCTGCACGCGTTCGAGGCGTTCACGGCCAGCGTGTGCAACCTCAACCCGGAGTCGCGCGGCGAGGTCCACATCCGCAGCGCCGATCCCGACCAGGCGCCGCTGATCGCCCCCCGCTACCTCGCCACCGAGGGCGATCGCCGCGTCGCGGCCGACTCGCTGCGCCTGACCCGCCGCATCGCCGCGCAACCGGCGCTGGCGCCATTCCACCCGCGCGAGGTCAAGCCCGGCGCCCAGTACCAGACGGACGACGAGCTCGCGCGCCTGGCCGGCGACATCGGCACGACCATCTTCCACCCCGTCGGCACCTGCCGCATGGGACGCGACGACGACCCCGGCGCGGTGCTCGACTCGCGCCTGCGCGTGCGCGGCGTCGCCGGGCTGCGGGTGGTGGACGCCAGCGTGATGCCCGACATCACCAGCGGCAACACCAATTCGCCCACGCTGATGATCGCGGAGCGTGCCGCCGAATGGACGCTGGCACCGGTTCGGTGAGCGGGCGCCCGGACGGCGTGCCAACTTCATCACGCCATGAACGCACCATGAATGCCACCTGAACGGTGTTGGTGCAATGTGACAGCGGGAAAGCCCGGATGTGCACCGCAACAACGCGCTCCTACAGTCCAAATACTTTCTTGTCATATGCACCCACGAGGTGCGTGCGACTCTGAAGGGGGTACGAGGAGACATAACGCCGGCTCGAACGCTTATCGGGCCAGGCAGGCGGCGCCCCGTGGCGACTGCCAGACCACAAAAGACGAAGGGCGCTGCCTACCGGCCGCGCCCTTTTGTCTTTTTCGGGTCCGAAAGACTCGCGATGCCGCAGCGCGCCGGTGGGCCGGCCCTGCTCATCGATAATGGGGCCATGATCGATCTCGTCGTCGTGGCGGCCGCCTCCGGGCTCGCCGGCTTCGTGGATGCGGTGGTCGGCGGCGGCGGCCTCGTGCTGGTGCCCGCGCTCTTCGCCACCTACCCGAACGCCATTCCCGCCACGCTGTTCGGCACCAACAAGGGCGGCGCCATCTGGGGCACCGCGTGGGCCGCGGTGCAGTTCGCGCGCCGCGTGACGCTCGCGCGGGTGACGATGGCCTGGGGCATGGCCGGCGCGCTCGCGGGCAGCTTCGTCGGCGCGTACACGGTCACGCTGGTCGACGCCAAGCCGCTGAAGCAGGCGCTGCCCTTCGTGCTGCTGGCGATCCTGTTGTACACGCTGGCCAGGAAGGAACTCGGACGGCACCACGCTCCGCGCACCCAGGGCGGCGCCGAGGCGCGCATCGCCGGCCTCATCGGCCTGGCCATCGGGTTCTACGACGGCTTCTTCGGTCCGGGCACCGGCAGCTTCTTCGTCTTCCTGTTCGTGCGCATCCTGGGCTACGACTTCCTGCATGCCTCGGCCGCAGCCAAGATGCTCAACACGGCGACCAACCTCGCCGCGCTGGTGCTGTTCACCTGGACGGGCCACGTCTGGTGGCACGTCGCCGCCGTCCTGGCGGTGGCCAACGTGACCGGCAGCCTGCTGGGCACGGGCCTGGCGCTGTCCAGGGGCGCCGGCTTCGTGCGCGCCGTGTTCATCGTCGTCGTCTCGGCGCTGATCCTGAAGACGGGGTACGACGGGTTCTTCCACCATTGAGCGTCGCTTGTTCAAAGACGCGGGTGCCAGGTCTTGCCTGGCAAGACCAGGAAGCGGGCACCAAGTCTTGCCTGGCAAGACCTGGCACCCAAGAAGAACGAAAGACGGCCCGCGAAGCGGGCCGTTCTCGTTGGCGCGACGCGCGATCAACCCTGCGCGGCGACCGCCTTCATCGTGTTGCCGTCGATGTTGACGTGCTGGCCCACGGTCGGCACGGTGGCCTGGCGAATGGTGCGCACGCTGCCGTCGTCCATGCGCACGTGCACGTCGTAGGCGGTGGAGGTGCGCTCGTGCGACTCGATGGCGTTGCCCAGCAGGCCGCCGCCGACCGCGCCGATGGCGCCGCCCAGCGTGTGGTTGCCGCGGCCGGCGATCTTGCTGCCGATCAGCGCACCGCCCAGGCCGCCAGCGACGGCGCCGACACCGTTGTTCTGGCCCTTGACCTGCACGGCGGCGTAGCTCTCGACCACGCCGCAGTTGGCGCACACCGGCGCGGCGGCGGCGACTTGCTGCTGCTGCGCGGCCGGCGCGTTGTCGCGGGCGGTGTCGTGGTGGGTCGCGGTCGTCGAGTGGTGGACCGGCTTGGTCGATTCGTTGGCGGGCGCCTTGCCGACCGACGACTGCTCGGTGGTGGGAGCGCCGGGCGTGGTGGTGGTGGCCACCAGCGGGGTGACGGTGTTGTCGGCGGCGGCGGTGTCGCTGCTGTTGCCGTTGCCCTTGACGACCAGGGTGGTCGCCAGCGCGATGATGGTCAGGGCCATCAGGCCGCCGCCGATCCAGACGGCGCGGGGCAGGCCGGCGGCGCCGGAAGCGTTGGGGGTGGTGCTGTTCATGTCGGTTTTCCTCTAAGCCCATCTGTAAGTCGGGCTGACACGGATTTGAACGCGCCACGCCGTCGAGCGGATGTCAGCCAAAGTGCCGAGTTGCTTCGAAACGTGAGCGAAGGCTGCTGAACCGTGGCGCGCCGACGCGGCCATGGCCGGTTGTCCTACACGACAGCAGGAGACCGGGCCTCGGGTACCCTTCGCGCCATGCTCAAGGATGTCTCGTTCTCGGCCGTCGTCGCCGGCTTCATCGCGGTGCTGGTCGGGATCACGAGCTCGATCGCGATCGTGTTCCAGGCGGCGCAGGCGCTCGGCGCCACGCCGGCGCAGACCACGTCCTGGGTCTGGGCGCTGGGCGTGGGCATGGCGGTCACCAGCATCGGGCTGTCGCTCTGGTATCGCCAGCCGGTGCTGACGGCGTGGTCGACGCCGGGCGCCGCCCTGCTGGCGGGCACGCACGGCGTCTCGCTGGCCACCGCTACGGGTGGTTTCATCATTTCGGCGGTGCTCATCACGCTCGCGGGCGCCTCGGGCCTGTTCGAGCGCCTGATGGACCGCGTGCCGGTGGCGATCGCCGCGGCTCTGCTGGCCGGAGTGCTCACGCGCTTCGGGCTGGACGCGGCCCTGGCCACGCACGGCGA
This sequence comes from Burkholderiaceae bacterium, assembly GCA_036569025.1. Lineage (GTDB taxonomy): Bacteria > Pseudomonadota > Gammaproteobacteria > Burkholderiales > Burkholderiaceae_C > Scleromatobacter. The sequence continues at coordinate 3,548 of DATCRO010000788.1, read as the reverse complement.
CGCGTGGCTCGTGGGCGTGATGGCGCTCGCCTTCGTGCTGGGCCGCCGCTGGTGGCCGCGCTACGCCGTGCCGGGCGTGCTGGCCTCGGGCATCGCGGTGGCCGCGGGCACCGGCCGGATCTCGCTGGCCGCCGTCCAGTGGGGCTGGGCGCGGCCGGTGCTCGTGATGCCCGAGTTCAGCGTCCAGGCCGCGATCGGCCTGGGGTTGCCGCTGTTCATCGTGACGATGGCGTCGCAGAACCTGCCGGGCGTCGCGGCGCAGCGGGCGGCGGGGGTGACGGCGCCGGTGTCGCCGGTGATCGCCAGCACCGGCCTGGCGACGCTGCTGCTGGCGCCGGTCGGCTCGTTCGGCATCAACCTGGCGGCGATCACGGCGGCGATCTGCATGGGCCCGGAGGCGCACCCGGACCCGAAGCGGCGCTACGTCGCGCCGATCGCTGCCGGCGCGTTCTACCTCGTCGTCGGACTGGGCGGCGGCGCCGTCGTCGGGCTGATGGCGGCGTTCCCGCACGCGCTGGTCGTCGCGGTGGCCGGCCTCGCGCTGCTGGGCACGATCGCGGGCGCATTGGCCCAGTCGCTGGCGGTCGAGAAGCACCGCGACGCCGCGGCGCTGACGTTCCTGGTGACCCTGTCGGGCGTCACGCTCGCCGGCATCGGCGCGCCGTTCTGGGGCGTCGTCGTCGGCGCGGCCGCGCTCGGTGTGCAACACTTCCGGGCCCCGGCGAAATAGCCCTGCCGCGCCGGCCCGGGCGCCCGCGCGCGATCATGTCGTGCCGCGCCCGCGTCATGCGCGCGTGGCACCGTCCTCTTCCTCGAATCCTGCGCCCCGCCGCGCGCGGCGCCCACCCGCCCCGACCAGGTGTCCCCATGAAGCTGCTGTTCGTCGCCGATCCGCTCGATACGTTCAAGATCTACAAGGACTCGACCTTCGCGATGATGCGCGAGGCCGCGCGCCGCGGCCACACGCTGTGGGCCACGCAGCCCGTCGACCTCAGCTGGCAGCGCGGCGGCCGCGTGATGGCGCGCGCGCTGCCGATCACGCTGACCGGCGTGAGCGGGCATGACGAGGCGCCCTGGTACACGACGACGGGCGTCGAGCCGGTGCTCGTGGCCGGGTTCGACGCGGTGCTGATGCGCAAGGACCCGCCGTTCGACAGCGAATTCTTCTACGCCACCCACCTGCTGAGCCAGGCCGAGCGCGAGGGCGCGGTGGTGCTGAACTCGCCGGCGGCGCTGCGCGAACATCCCGAGAAGCTGGCCATCCTCGAGTTCCCGCAGTTCATCTCGCCGACGCTGGTCACGCGCGCGGCCGCCGACGTGCGCGCCTTCCACGAGGAGCACGGCGACATCATCCTCAAGCCCCTGGACGGCATGGGCGGCATGGGCATCTTCCGCGTCAAGGCGGACGGCCTGAACCTGGGCAGCATCATCGAGACGCTCAACGGCAACGGCGCGCAGACGATCATGGTGCAGAAGTTCATCCCCGAGATCGTCGACGGCGACAAGCGCGTGCTCGTGATCGGCGGCCAGCCGGTGCCGCACACGCTGGCCCGCATCCCGCAGGGCGGCGAGGTGCGCGGCAACCTGGCCGCCGGGGGCCTGGGCGTGGCGCGGCCGATCACGGCTCGCGAGCGCGAGATCGCCGGCGTCATCGGCCCCAAGCTCGCGGCCCGCGGACTGCTGCTGGTGGGCCTGGACGTCATCGGCGACACGCTCACCGAGATCAACGTGACCAGCCCGACCTGCTTCCAGGAGATCACGGACCAGTCGGGCTTCGACGTCGCCAGGATGTTCGTCGACGCGCTCGAGGCCGAGATCTCCGGCGACCGCTCCCGTCCCACCACCGAAGGCCACGACCCCTTCTGATTGCAAGGTTCTCGATGGCCCTGCTCACTCTTTCCAACGCCCACCTCGCCTTCGGGCACGTCGCGCTGCTCGATGGCGCCGAATTCGCGCTCGAGACGGCGGAACGCGTCGCGCTGATCGGGCGCAACGGCACCGGCAAGTCCAGCCTGCTCAAGATCCTGGCGGGCATCGACAAGCCCGACGACGGCCTGCTGCAGGTCGAGCGCGGCCTGCGCCGCACCTACGTGCCGCAGGAGCCGCTGTTCGCGCCGGGCGTCAGCGTGTTCGACGCCGTGAGCGAGGGCGTGCGCGAGGCCCGCGAGGCGCGCGAGAAGTTCGAGAACCACGACGGCGTCGACCACGACGAGCTCGACCGCCTGCAGACGCGCCTGGAGGCGCTCGGCGGTTGGGACTGGGAGCGCCGCGTCGACGAGACGCTGCACCGGCTCGACCTCGAGCCGCAGCAGCAGGTCGACAAGCTCTCCGGCGGCCTGCGCAAGCGCGTCGCGCTGGCCCAGGCGCTGGTCGCCGCGCCCGACGTGCTGCTGCTGGACGAGCCGACCAACCACCTGGACCTGGACGCGATCGACTGGCTCGCCGAGCTGCTGCGCGCCTACCGCGGCGCGCTGATCCTGATCTCGCACGACCGCGCCTTCATCGACGCGACGGCCACGCGCATCGTCGAGCTCGATCGCGGCGTGCTGCGCAGCTATCCCGGCAACTTCAGCGCGTACGAGGCCGCCAAGCAGCGCGAGCTCGAGGCCGAGGCGCTGGCCAACGCGCGCGCCGACAAGCTGCTGGCGCAGGAGGAGATCTGGATCCGCAAGGGCGTCGAGGCGCGCCGCACGCGCAGCGTCGCCCGCATCGCGCGGCTGGAGCAGCTGCGCGCGCAGCGCCAGGCGCGGCGCGACCAGGTGGGCCAGGTGCGCCTCGAGGTCGCCACGGGCGGGCAGTCCGGCAAGATCGTCGCGGCGCTCGAGAACGTGTCCATGCGCTACGGCGAGCGCGTGCTGATCGACAAGCTCACGACGACCATCCTGCGTGGCGACAAGGTCGGCCTGATCGGCCCCAACGGTTCGGGCAAGACGACGCTGCTCAAGCTGATCCTGGGCCAGCTGCAGCCCACGTCGGGCACGATCAAGCTGGGCACCAACCTGAACGTCGCCTACTTCGACCAGATGCGCGCCGGCCTGAAGCTGGACGCCACGCTGGCCGACACGATCAGCCCGGGCAGCGAGTGGATCGAGATCGGCTCGACGCGCAAGCACATCATGAGCTACCTGGGCGACTTCCTGTTCGCGCCGGAGCGCGCGAACGCCAAGGTGATGTCGCTGTCCGGCGGCGAGCGCAACCGCCTGCTGCTGGCGCGCCTGTTCGCGCTGCCCGCCAACGTGCTGGTGCTGGACGAGCCGACCAACGACCTCGACATCGACACGCTCGAACTCCTGGAGGAACTGCTCGCCAACTACGCCGGCACGGTGTTCCTGGTGAGCCACGACCGCCGCTTCGTCGACAACGTCGTCACGAGCACCCTGGTGTGGGAAGGCGACGTGACGCCGGGGCTGTGGCGCGAGTACGAGGGCAACGTCGAGGACTGGCAGGCGCAGCGTGCACGCGTCCGCGCGAACGCCCCCGCGCCCGTGACGCCCGCGCCCGCGCCGGCCCCCGCCCCCGCCGCCGCGCCCGTGGCCGCACCGGCCAGG
>DATCRO010000787.1:0-2506 GCA_036569025.1 Burkholderiaceae bacterium | reverse complement strand
GGGCACCGCCGGCGGCATGTACTGGCTCTACTTCGGAGAGCGCCCCGAGAACTTCTTCCCGGCGGCCGCGGTGCTGCTTGCGCTGCCGCTGCTGTGGGACCAGTCGCGGTTCGCGGGCTTTGCCGCCACCTGGCGCATCGCCGGCATGCTGGTGCTGTTCCTGCCGATGCTCGTGCTCGCCAACTGGGGCACGCTCAGCTACCTGCACCTCGGGCACGACGTGGTCCAGGGGCTGTACCAGGTGCTGGGCTTCGCCGGCACGGCCGTCCTCGTCTGGTGGGGCGCGCGCCGCGACTGGCGCGACGTGACCGGCACGGGGGTCACGCTGTTCATCGTCTTTCTCTACACCAAGCTGTTCGACTGGTGGTGGGACTGGATGCCCAAGTACGTGTTCTTCCTGGTGATGGGCCTGGGCGCCGTGCTGCTGCTGTTCGTGCTGCGCCGCGTGCGCGGGGGAACGGCATGATGCGCGCCCGACGTCTCGTTCCCGCGGTCGGCGCGGCGCTGATCATCCTGACCAACGCCGTGGCGCTCGGCGGCGCGGCATGGAACCGCAGCGGCGCCGGCGAGGGCACGCTGCGCCTGAGCCAGCGCGAGCTCACCCTGCCCAACGTTCCGGTCGCCGGCAACGAGAACAGCGGCCTGTCGCTGCAGCTGCGCTGGCGCACACTGGCCCCGCAGGACGTCCACGACGGCGGCTACGACACCTACAACCAGGGCGGCGGCCACGCCGAATGGCTGACGCCCGCGAAGCTGCGCGAGCTCGGCTTCGACGTCGCCGACGTCGCGGGCGGCCGGGCCTTCAACGAGGACTCGTGGGGCCATCGCCAGCTCGCCCGCGAGGTCTATCTCGTGCTGGAGCTGGACGGACCGGCATACCGGGAATCCTTGCGCCGCGTGGCCTTGGCCGAGGCCGCCGCGTCGCAGCCGCAGCGTCCCGCCACCGGCCCGCGCTGGCCCACGCCGGCGCAATGGGGCCGCGAGGTCGGCAGCCGGCTGTTCGCCGTCGATGCCGGCCTGGACCGCGGCGCCTTGCGCGCCCGCTACCCCGATCGCTCGATGTATGCGATCGTCCATGGCCAGGTCGAGCTGCGGGCCGGCGGCCGACGCGGCGACACGGTCGGCGGGCGGATCGAGGCCCTGCCGGGCGAGCAGATCGACGTGCCGCTGCGCTGCCGGGCCGTCTTCGAAGGCCTGTCATCGAACTACTTCGCCATGCCGGCCGACATGACGCCCTTCGAGGCCACCGTGCGCTTCGGCCAGCGCCTGGAGCCCTGGCTCGTCGACGCCCGCCGCGTTCCGGCCGCGCCCGCCGCCTCGGCCGCGAGCGGCGCCTCCTGAGCCGCGCACGGCCGTCGATGCGGTCGGCCGCGCAACGCGATCCATCCGCGGCCGACAAGCCCGGCCAGCGCCGCCGTCACGGCCAGCATCGCGGCCAGGTGCAGCGCGACGACCGCCAGCGCCGGCACGATCGAGCCCGAGGCCGTGATCTCCCGTGCCGGCCCGGTCGACACGCACAACGGCACCAGCGCCGGCACCAGCATCATGCCGGCGCCGTGGATCGAGCCGACGGCGAGCGACCACAGCGCCAGCCCGGTCGATCCGGCGAGGCGACGGGCGTGTCCGTCAACGTGGCCCGCCACATGCACCGCCGCCGCGAACACCGCGCCGCCGCCGGCGAGCCAGGGCAGCAGGCCGCGGCCGGCGGCCATGCCCAGTGCCGCCAGCGCGGCGACGAGCGCGACCGCACCGGCGTGGCCCAGCGCGACGGGCGCCAAGGCACGCCATGCGCGGGCGCGGTCGCCCGCACGCACGCCCCAGGCCGCGACCAGGCCCCAGCCCGTCGCGGGATTCAGGCCGTGCAGCGCGCCGACGCCCGCCACCGCCAGCCAGGGACCGATGCCCGCCATGACGCCTCCGCCCTGCGACCGCGTCGCGTCAAGCGTTCGAGGCGCAGCACGATGAGGACGCCGGCGCGTCCTCGTAGCGGTCGTGATGGCGCACCCAGGCCATGCCGTGGTCGTCGCGCTCCTCGTCGCGGCCCTTGGGTGCCAGGTCCAGCAGGTGGTACGTGCCCATCATCACTTCCACGCCGCGGCCGAAGGTCGAATAGGTGTGGAAGACCTGCCCCGCGTCGTCCTTGCAGAAGAAGCTGATGCCTGGCGCCTCCTCCTTGGGAAACGGCGTCATGTGCCAGTTGTAGTAGACCTCGCCGCCGATGCGCGTCCCTTCGGGGAAGCTGACGTGGAAGTCGAGGTTGAAGTCGTTGCCGCTGGCCGACGCCCACTTGAAGGGCCAGCCCATGCGCCGGCGGAAGCGCTCGATATCGGCCAGCGGCGCGCGCGACACGAGCAGCACGCTGACGTCGCGGTGCTGCAGGTGGATCTGCGCGCCGAGCAGGTGGTCGGCCATGAACGAGCAGCTCTTGCAGCCCTGCTCCCAGCCCGGCCCGAGCATGAAGTGCTGCACCATCAGCTGGCGGCGGCCGTCGAACAGCTGCGGCAGC
>DATCRO010000786.1:0-2974 GCA_036569025.1 Burkholderiaceae bacterium | reverse complement strand
CGCCCGCACCGGCCGCCGAAGCCGCGCCGCCGGCCGAGATGCTGGAAGTGCGCGAGCCGCGTCCCCCGCGCGCCCGCAAGACGCCCGCGTCCGCCGCCGCGGTCGAAGCGACGGCGCCGGCCGCCGAAGCCGTCGAGCACGTCGCCGACGACGCCGGCCGCCAGGCCGCGCAGGGTGACGACGGCGGCGACGCCGACGCGTCGTCCCAGGGCGGCGAAGGCGGCGAGGCGGGCGAGGGCCGCGAAGGCCGCCGCTCGCGCAACCGCCGCCGTCGTCGCGGCCGCCGTGGCGGTGGTGGCGACGACGCGACCGGCGCGCGCGCGGAAGGCGCCGAGGGCGATGACGAAGGCGACGCCGACGGCGAGCCCGGCGAGGAGGGCGGCGAGGGCCGTCCCCCGCGCGGCGAGCGCGGTCCGCGTCCGGAGCGCGGCAATCGTCCGATCGTCGAGTTCTCCACCGCCGACGTGTCCGACACGTTCGCCGGCGTGCTGTCGGGCGACTACGACAACGAACCCGAGCTGGCCGAGGGCGAGAGCGCCATCCCGGCCAAGCGCGTGCTGGCCGCCGAGCCCGACGCGCCCAAGCTGCACAAGGTGCTCGCGCAGTCGGGCATCGGCTCGCGCCGCGACATGGAGCAGCTGATCACCGACGGCAAGGTCACCGTCAACGGCGAGGTCGCCCACACGGGCCAGCGCATCTCGTTCGGCGACGAGGTGCGCGTCGCGGGCCGCGTGGTCAAGCTGCGCATCGCGCCGCCGCCGGCACGCGTGATCGCGTACCACAAGCCCGCCGGCGAGGTCGTCACGATGGACGACCCCGAGAAGCGCCCGACCGTGTTCCGCCGCCTGCCGCGGCTGGCGCACGGCAAGTGGCAGTCGGTCGGGCGCCTGGACATCAACACCGAAGGCCTGCTGCTGTTCACGAACTCCGGCGACCTGGCCAACAAGCTGATGCACCCGCGCTTCGGCGTCGAGCGCGAGTACGCCGTGCGCGTGCTGGGCACGCTCGACCAGGAGTCGCGCGACAAGCTGCTGGCCGGTGTGTCCATCGACGGCCAGGAGGCGCACTTCAAGTCGATCGAGGACGGCGGCGGCGAAGGCGCCAACCGCTGGTACCGCGTCGTCATCACCGAAGGCCGCAACCGCGAGGTGCGCAAGCTGTTCGACGCGGTGGGCATGGCCGTGAGCCGCCTGATCCGCATCCGCTACGGCTCGGTGGTGCTGCCCAAGGGCCTGCGCCGCTCGGTGTGGGTCGATCTCGACGAGAACGACGTGCGACGCCTGCGCCAGCTCGCGGGCGCCGACAACGGCGGCGGGCAGCCGCGCGGCGACAAGCCGCCGCGCGAGGACGGCGGCCAGCAGCAACAGCCGCGTGGCGACAAGCCGCAGCGCGGCGATCGGGGCGACCGCAACGACCGCGGCCCGCGCGGCGACAACGGCCAGCGCGCCAACAACGGCGGCGGCCAGCAGCAACAGCCCAAGCAGCGCGACCGCGATCGTGGCCGCAACCGCGACCGCGGTGGCCGCCAGGACCAGAGCCCCGCGCCGTTCCGCGAGGCGGGCGATCCGGCCTACATCCCCAACCCGCTGCAGCAGACCTTCGACCGTCGCGCGATCCAGCAGCGCGAGCGTCCCGTCATCGTCGACTACGACGACGAGAACGACGGCCCGATCGGCCCGATCCCGAACCCGCTGCAGCAGACCTACGACAAGCGCGGCGTGTCCGGCAACGCCAACGCCTTCATGAAGGGCGGCAAGGGCAAGCGCGGCGGTGGCGGCGGAGGCGGCGGCGAGAAGCAGCCCGACCCGCTCAAGACGGCCGTCGGGTACATCGGCGCGGACACCTTCATCAAGAAGCTCAACAATCGCGGCGGCGGCGGTGGCCGCGGGCGCGGCCGGCGTTGAATCCCGGGACGGGAATCGGTTCTCATCCCGGTGACGCGGTTCCTTGGCCCCGATGCGCTTATCAAATTCACACGCCCGGTCTAAAATGACGGGCTTTGCTCAGTTTCACCCCTCTGGAGAATCAAAATGACCGAACGTACCCTCTCGATCATCAAGCCTGACGCCGTCGCCAAGAACGTCGTCGGCCAGATCCTGGCCCGCTTCGAAGGCGCCGGCCTGAAGATCGTCGCCGCCCGCATGATGCAGCTGTCGCAGGCCGACGCCGAGGCGTTCTACGCGGTGCACAAGGCCCGCCCGTTCTTCGGCGACCTGGTCAAGTTCATGATCTCCGGCCCGGTGATGGTGCAAGTGCTCGAAGGCGAAGGCGCCATCCTCAAGAACCGCGACCTGATGGGCGCCACCGACCCGAAGAAGGCCGAGAAGGGCACGATCCGCGCCGACTTCGCCGACTCGATCGACGCCAACGCCGTGCACGGCTCGGACGCCCCGGAGACGGCCGCGAACGAAATCGCGTTCTTCTTCCCCGGCATGCAAGTCCACTCGCGTTAATTCGCGACCTGCGGCACGGCTCGCCCCGAGCCGTGTCCCCTGGAAACCTCGCGATGACGACCGCTCTGGACAACCTGCTCGACTTCGATCAATCCGCCCTCAAGGCGTATTGCGAGCGCGTGGGTGAGAAGTCGTTCCGCGCGACCCAGCTGTTCCGCTGGATCCACCATCGCGGCGTGGGCAACTTCGACGACATGACCGACCTGGCGCGCTCGCTGCGCGCGAAGCTGGCCGGCGTCGCCGAGGTGCGCCCCCTGGCCGCGATCACCGACAAGACCTCGGCCGACGGCACGCGCAAGTGGCTGTTCGACGTCGGCCAGGGCAACGCCGTCGAGACGGTCTACATCCCCGAGGACGATCGCGCCACGCTGTGCATCTCCTCGCAGGCCGGATGCGCCGTCGGCTGCCGCTTCTGCTCGACCGGGCACCAGGGCTTCAGCCGCAACCTCACGACCGGCGAGATCATCGCCCAGCTGTGGCATGCCGAGCACCAGATGCGCGCCAAGCTCGGCCTGGGCGCC
>DATCRO010000785.1:0-3430 GCA_036569025.1 Burkholderiaceae bacterium | reverse complement strand
CCGCCAGTGTCGACGGTCTGCCTGTAACGATCTGCGCAGATTGGAAAAAGCCCCACGCGAAGGGTCATGTCGGGGCGCCGCGCGCATCCGCAATCCCCCGCGCGGCCCGGGGCCGCCCGGCCGTGCCCACCACCGATCCGGCGCACCGGGCGACACTGTCCACCTGCCCCCTCAGGAGAACGCCATGAAGGAATTCCTCGTCGAAGGCATGAGCTGCGGACACTGCATCAGCGCCGTCACCGAAGCCATCCACAAGCTCGATCCGGCCGCCGACGTGAACGTCGACCTCGGCAGCAAGCACGTGCGCGTGCACTCGGACGTCGACCGCTTCCTGCTGTCGCAGGCGCTCGTCGACGCCGGCTACGACCCCGTGCCGGTCGGCCTCGAAGGCCCCGGCTCGCCCGACAACGTCTGATACGGAGAACCCATGCCCCTGGTCACCCTCACCGTGCGTCAAGGCAAGGACGCCGCCTTCAAGTCGGCCGTCCTCGAAGGCGTGCACCGCGCGCTCGTCGCCTCCGGCGTGCCCGACGCCGATCGCTTCCACCGCGTGCTCGAACTGTCGGCGCAGGACTTCCGCTTCGACCCGAGCTACCCGGACCTCACCCGGCCGCGCACCGACGACTTCGTGCTGATCGAGGTGCTGCTGTCGGCCGGGCGCAGCGTCAAGATCAAGCGCAAGATCGCCGCCGACCTGATCGCCGCGCTGCGCGAGTCGCCCGGGCTCGACCCCGAGAACGTGATGCTCGCGTTCAAGGAGACGAGCTGGGAGAACTGGTCGTTCGGCGGCGGCCGCTTCATCCACGTCTAGGGCCGGCGGCTTCCGAAACGACGACGCCCGGACATGCACTGGATGTCCGGACGTCATCGTCCGTTCGAGAGTCGATGCGACCGACGAATCGATCGCGGGAACCGGGCTGCCGGCGCCCGCGCCGGCACTGGGGCGCGGGCGCCGGCCATCGATCAGCGGTCGATCGCGTTCTTGACGGCGTTGCCGACGTCGTTCTTGACGTCGCCGACCTTCGATTGCACCTTGCCGGCGGCCTGATCGGCCTTGCCTTCGGCGGTCAGGCGCTCGTTGCCGACCACCTTGCCGGCGGCCTCCTTGACGTCGCCCTTGAGGGTCTCGGCGCGGCCGTTGACTTGGTCCTTGTTCATGATCGTGCTCCTTGAAAGTGTGGGGCCGGTCGACATCGGCTGTTGTTCGAGTTCTGCGGCCGATGTCGTTCGGCATGGATCCAACTATGCGGCCGCGGCGCGCGCGGTCGTGTCGGACCGGAGTCGCTCGTCGTGTCGGAGCGGGTTCGATCGTCGTGTAGGACAAACGACGACGCGCGCGGCCCTGTCGAGCTGGCGGACTCTCAGAGGAACAGGACGTCGCTGCCGGGCTCGGGCTGCTTGGCCCTGGCGGCGAATCCGTCGAAGAAGAACACGATGTCGTCGCCCGCGTCGCCTGTGATGCGGCCCGTGACCTTGCTCCAGGTCATCAGCGCGACGTGGGCGTCGGGCTCGCCGACCACGAGGACGGGCTGCTCGCCGTCCTGGTGCCAGAAATACGCGCCGCCGTATGTCCGCCGCGCCACTTCCAGGACGTAGCAGCCGAGCTGCTGCACGAGGTTGGTGACGACCGCCTCGTCGAGGTCGGCGACGTACTCCGACACCTCGACCAGCATCTCGTCGACCACCTCCAGGCTCGCGACCGACCAGTCGAGCCGCCCGCCTGCGCGCTCCTGCAGCGCGGCGACCGCGCGCTCGGCGGTGGCGTGGACTTCTTCGTGGATGGCGTTCATGGGAGCGGCATTCTGCAGCGGGCGGCAGCGCGCCGGCTCAGGGGACTTGCGCCGTCTCGCACGCGAGCCTGTCGCCCAGCTCGCAGCGCAGCGACTCGTGGACGGGCGCCTCGCCCGGGTAGTCGCGATGCCACGTCAGCTCGCGGCCGGTCGATTCGACGGTGAGGATCACGTAGGCCGCGGTGTGGTGGTCCAGCATCAGCTTCCTGCGTTCGATCGGCTCGAAATGGAAGCGGCCCTGCGCGTCGGTGGTGGCCCACGCGATGCCGTCGCAGCGATGCGACGACAGCTCGACGCCGCCCTCGGGCACGCCCTGGCAGGCCGAGATGCGCACGCCGGCGCGCGGCACGCCCGCGCTCAGGAGCTGGCCGTCGACCTCGGGTTGCGTGCGCTCGCCGTGCGGATGGAGCACCGGCGCGCAGCCGGCCAGCAAGAGGGTCGAGGCAAGGAACAGGCGGTGGCGCATCTTCACTCCAGGATGAAACGACGCAGGACCTCGAACGCCGCATCGGCGTCGTCGCGCCAGGCGCCGTGGCCCACGTTCGGGAACTCGCGGTACTGCATCCATTGTGGCGGCAGGGCCGCGGCGATGTCGCGCGCGTCGTCGACGGGGCACACCGGATCCTGGCTGCCCACCATCACCAGCACGGGGCACTGCGCCTTCGCGAGGCCGGGCAGGAGGTCCATGGTGCGCTGCTCGCCCGCGGCCGAGCGGTACAGGATGTCGAACTCGTGGATCGTGCGCGCGCCGGCGTCCGGATCCTGCGGCGTGGTGTTGTACAGGTGGCGGCAGTGCACGCCGTAGTCGGCCCAGGTGTCGGGGTTCGGATCGCTCCAGAAGCGCCGGCACGAGTCGCGCGCGGCCTCGCCGCCCAACTTCGCGAACATGGCCTCCTTGCGCTCCTGCTTCATGTGCGGCGACGTCGACGACAGGATCACCTTGGACGGATGCGCCGGATGGCGGTCGATGTAGCGCTGCGCCACGAAGCCGCCGAACGACTGCCCCAGCACGATCGGCTTGACGATGCCCAGCGCGTCGCACAGGCGCACGACGTCGTCGGCGAAGGTGTCCAGCGTCCACTCCTCGGGCGGCCGGCGGTCGCTGCGGCCGTGGCCGCGGTGGTCGACGTAGATCACCTGCGCGATGTCGGCCACGCGGCCGAAGAACGGCCGGAAGGCCGAGTGGTCGAAGCCGGGGCCGCCGTGCAGCAGCACCAGCGCAGGCTTCTCGCGCAACGCCGGGCCGTCGGGCACGAATTGCGTGCCTTCCACGTCGACGTAGAGGCGGACGCCGGGTTCGATCTCGATGCGCATACGTGAAGTCCTTGGCGGGCGGGGGCGAAGCCGCGAGCATAGCCGGGACGTAACATGCGGCGATGGTCCGCCACCGCCCGACGTCCGCATTTCGCGTGTCCGCCACCGCATGCGTCCTGGCCCTGGCGGCCGGCGCCGCCCTCGCCGCCGATGCCCTGCCCAATCGCAACTGCGCCGACGGCGTGTGCATGGCCAACGTCGACCCCGCGCAGGCGATCGAGCCCTGCGGCAATGCGAGCATCGTGATCGCGTGGGCCCAGGCCGGCGGCGCGATGGCCATCGAGTGCGACCTCGGCGACGCCGCCGCGGACCGGCCGCTGTACGTG
>DATCRO010000784.1:0-4723 GCA_036569025.1 Burkholderiaceae bacterium | reverse complement strand
GCGCTGCCGCGTGTCCCGCCGTGCCGCTTCGACGTCGTCGCGGTGGACGGCGACCGCGTGCAATGGCTGCGGGCGGCCTTCGACGAGGGATGAGCGGCCCATCGGCCGGCCGTCGTTTCCCTTGATAGGGGCAAACCCTATACTCGTGCGATTCCTTCGTCCGATTGCTGCTGGCACGTCAACAAACGGCGACCCGCCGCCTTCGTGGCGACGGAAATCGTCAATGGGTGGCCTTCCAGGCCCGACGGAACTCGACGGCGCGAACGCGACTCTGTCCTACGGCGCGCTGAACTATGATCCCCGCGCGGCCCCGTCGCCGCCTGACCTGGCATCCATGCTCGAACCCCGCATCCAACAGCACTTCTTCGAAAGCGCCGACCTGAGCTACCAGGCGGCCGAGGCCATGGCGCGACCCATCGGCGACGCCGCCCAGGCGATCGTCGACTGCATCACCTCGGGCGGCCGCGTCTGGGTGCACGGGCGCGGCGTCGCGCAGGCCCCGGCGCAGCTGCTGGGCGCCGCGCTGTCGGGCCGCTTCGAGCGCGAACGCCCGGGCCTGGCCGCCATGGTGCTGGCCGTCGACCCGCTGCTGCTGTCCACCCCGCCCGAGACGCTCGCCGACGCCCCCGCCGTCACGCAGCTGCGCGTGCTGGGCCAGCCGGGCGACGTGCTCGTCGCATTCGCGCTGCGGCCCGACGACAGCCTGCTGGCCTCGGTCGTCGAGGCGGCACATGACCGCGAGATGAGCGCCATCGTCGTCGCCGGCCGCGAGCCGGGGTCGACCACCGTGCGCGGCAACGCGCAGATGACGATGGCCGAGACCGACATCTGGATCGGCGTGCCGCACGAGCGCGCCGCGCGCATCTGTGAACTCCAGCTCCTGACGCTGCACGCCCTGTGCGATGCCGTCGACCTTCAACTGCTCGGCGACGCCGACCTCTGAACCCACCATGCACACCCTGTCCACCCTCCGCCGCCGCCACCCGCTGGCCACCACCCTCGTCGCCGGCGCCCTCGCCGCCGCCACGCTGGCCTCGATGCAGGGCTGCATCGCGCTGCTGGGCGGCGCAGCCGTCGCTGGCGGCCTGTCGCTCAACGACCGCCGCACGGGCGGCACGCAGATCGAGGACCAGTCCATCGAGCTGAAGTCCGGCGGACGCCTGCGCGAGGCGATCGGCGAGAAGGGCCACATCAACGTCACCAGCTACGACCGCATCGTGCTGCTGTCCGGCGAGGTGCCCACCGAGGCCGACAAGGCGGCCGCCGAGAAGGCCGTGCGCGACATCGAGGGCGTCAGCAACGTCGTCAACGAACTGGAGGTCGGCCCCGACAGCACGCTCAGCACGCGCTCCAGCGACACCGTGATCACCACGCGCGTCAAGAGCGCGCTGATCGACGCCAAGGACGTGCAGGCCAGCGCCGTCAAGGTGGTCACCGAGCGCGGCAACGTCTACCTGATGGGCCGCGTCACCGAACGCGAAGCCACGCGCGCAGCCGAGATCGCCCGCGCCCAGCCCAGCGTGCTCAAGGTGGTACGCGTGTTCGAGATCCTGACCGAAGAACAGCTCAGCAACCTGCGCTGAGCGCCAGTGCTTGACGCGCGCAGGGCGCATCGCGCCTCGAGCGTCCGTGCATTCGCGCCGCGATGACCGCGCCGCAGCGCGCCAAGACGCGTCATCCTGCGCGCAGGATGACGGCTCGGAAGCCGGCTGAAGACATGGAATGAAAACGGACGCCGCGGCGTCCGCTTTGCATGAGCGAGCGGCCGGCTATTTGTTCAGAAGCCGGATCAGGCTCGACGTGTCCCATCGCCCGCCGCCGCGGTTCTGCACCTCGGCATAGAACTGGTCGACGAGCGCCGTCAGCGGCAGGCGGGCGCCGTTGTCGCGCGCCTCGTCCAGCACCAGGCCGAGGTCCTTGCGCATCCAGTCGACGGCGAAGCCGAAGTCGAACTTGTCCTCCACCATCGTCTTGCCGCGGTTGTCCATCTGCCAGCTCTGGGCTGCGCCCTTGCCGATGACATCGAGGACGGCCGGCATGTCCAGCCCGGCGCGCGTGCCGAAGGCCACGGCCTCGGACAAGCCCTGCACGATGCCCGCGATGCAGATCTGGTTGACCATCTTGGCCAGCTGTCCCGAGCCGCTGTCGCCCAGCCGCGTGACCGCCTTCGCGTAGGCCATCGCCACCGGCTTCATCGCGTCGAAGGGCTCGGCGTCGCCGCCGCACATCACCGTCAGCAGGCCATTGATGGCGCCCGCCTCGCCGCCGGAGACCGGCGCGTCGATGAAGTGCAGGCCGCGCGCCCCGGCCAGGCCGTGCAGCTCGCGCGCGACGTCGGCCGATGCGGTGGTGTTGTCGATGAAGACGGCGCCGCGCGCCATGCCGGCGAAGGCGCCGTCGTCACCCAGGACGACCGAGCGCAGGTCGGCGTCGTTGCCCACGCACGAGAACACGAAGTCGGCGCCCTCGGCCGCCGCCCGCGGCGTGGCCGCGGCCTTGCCGCCGTGCCGGCCGACCCAGGCTTGCGCCTTGGCCGCCGTGCGGTTGTAGACGGTCACCTGGTGCCCCGCGGCGGCCAGGTGGCCGGCCATCGGGCCGCCCATCACGCCCAGCCCGAGGAAGGCGACCTTGCGGGACGGCGTGGCTTCGTATTGTTTGGTCATCGGTTCGATCCGTTCGGAGGATCGAAGGATACGAGGAATCCGATCACCGTGGCGGTGTCGCTGTCGAGGGCCGGGTGTCAGGTCTTGAAAGTTGCGCGTTGAGCACCGCGCGACGGGGTCAGGTCTTGAAAGTTGCGCGACCGAATTTCCGCCAAAGAGCGACCGGACCTCGCGCAACTTTCAAGACCTGACCCCGATGCCAAGGCCCTGCCGCGCAACTTTCAAGACCTGACACCCTCGCAAGGCGTCGCGCGCTCGTTCAGCCGAACGTCATGTGCTCGGTGCCGGCTGCCAGGTCCGTCGACCGCGAGCGTTCGCTCTCGAGCTTGATCTGCAGCCGCAGGTCGTTGACGGAGTCGGCGTTGCGCAGCGCGTCCTCGTAGGTGATGAGGTTGGCCTCGTACATGTCGAACAGGGCCTGGTCGAAGGTCTGCATGCCCAGCTCGCGCGAGCGCTTCATCAGGTCCTTCAGGTCGCCGACCTTGCCCTGGAAGATGAGGTCGGCCACCAGCGGCGTGTTCAGCAGGATCTCGACCGCGGCGACGCGGCCCTTGCCTTCCTGGCGCGGCAGCAGGCGCTGCGAGACCAGCGCCTTCATGTTCAGCGACAGGTCCATCAGCAGTTGCGTGCGGCGCTCTTCGGGGAAGAAGTTGATCATGCGATCCAGCGCCTGGTTGGAGCTGTTCGCGTGCAGCGTGGCCATGCACAGGTGGCCGGTCTCGGCGAAGGCGATGGCCAGGTCCATGGTCTCGCGGTCGCGGATCTCGCCCATCAGGATGACGTCGGGCGCCTGGCGCAGCGTGTTCTTCAGCGCCAGCTCCCAGCTGTCGGTGTCGATGCCGATCTCGCGCTGCGTGACGATGCAGTTCTTGTGCGGGTGCACGAACTCGACCGGATCCTCGACCGTGATGATGTGGCCGAACGAGTTCTCGTTGCGCCAGTCGATCATCGCCGCCTGCGAGGTCGTCTTGCCCGAGCCGGTGGCGCCCACCATGATGATCAGGCCGCGCTTGCTCAGCGCGACGTCCTTGAGCACGCGCGGCAGCCCCAGGCTGTCGATGGTGGGGATCAGGGCCGGGATGGTCCGCAGCACGAGGCCGACATGGCTCTGCTGCAGGAAGGCGTTGACGCGGAAGCGCCCGATGCCGGACGGCGAGATCGCGAAGTTGCACTCCTTGGTGCGCTCGAAGTCCGACGCCTGCTTGTCGTTCATGATCGCGCGCGCCAACGCCATCGTGTGGGCGCCGGTGAGCGGCTGCGGCGACACCTTGGTGACCTTGCCGTCGACCTTGATGGCCGGCGGGAAATCGGCCGTGAGGAACAGGTCGGAGCCGTTGCGCGTGACCATCAGGCGCAGCAGGTCATTGACGAACTTCGATGCTTGTTCTCTTTCCATGGCTTCGCAACCTCTTCGTGACTACATCCGCGATCTTGCCAGCATCGGCGGGCGACGGGGGTGTTCAATGGCAACGCGCCATTCGCCCCCGCAAAGCGTGGCAAATCGCCGTTATTCGCGCGTGAGCAGGGCGGACAGCCGGGCGCTGACCTGGCGCAGCCGGAGCGACAGCCGGCGCGCGAGCCAGGCGAGCATCGCCGCGGCCAGCCGCGGCTCGTGCTGCATCATGCGGTCGAGCGCGGCCGCGCCGAGCACGGCGAACTTGGCCGGCGTGAGCGTGGTGCAGGCGGAGAAGCGGGCGCCGGCGTCGAGCAGCGACATCTCGCCGAGCACGTCGCCCGCGCGCGATTCGCCCAGGCGCGCCTTCGCGCCCCAGGGCTGCACGCGCTCGACGGCGACGGTGCCGTCCAGCACGATCAGCAGGAAGTCGCCCTGCTCGTCCTGCCCGATGACCTGGCGGCCGGCCTCGACCTGCACGTAGTCGAGGTAGTTGCCGAACACCGCCAGCGCCTCGGGCCCGAGCTGCGACAGCTGCGGATCCTGGCCGAACAGCTTGACCAGCGCGAGCGTGCCCAGCGCCGGATCGTAGGGCTTGGTGTGCAGGTCGAGGCTGCGCGCGTCCCAGCTGACCATGAGCTGCGTGTCCTGGTGCTGCTCCTGGAAC
>DATCRO010000783.1:0-3788 GCA_036569025.1 Burkholderiaceae bacterium | reverse complement strand
CGCTACGCGTTCAGCGACGAGGAGGTGCGCCAGTTCTTCACGCTGCCCAAGGTGCTGGACGGCCTGTTCCGCATCATCGAGACGCTGTTCGAGGTCAGGATCGTCAAGTCGGCGGCGCCGGCCTGGCACGAGAGCGTGACGTTCTACCGCATCGAGCGCGACGGCGCGCTGGTCGGCGAGTTCTTCCTCGACCTGTACGCGCGCGCCGGCAAGCGCCCCGGCGCCTGGATGGACGACGCCCGCCAGCGCTGGCTGCGCGCCGACGGCCAGGGCCTGCAGACGCCGGTCGCCCACCTGGTGTGCAACTTCGCCGCGCCGGTGAACGGCCGTCCCGCGCTGCTCACGCACGACAACGTCATCACGCTGTTCCACGAGTTCGGCCACGGCCTGCACCACATGCTCACGCAGGTCGAGGAGCTGGGCGTGTCGGGCATCTCGGGCGTCGAATGGGACGCCGTGGAACTGCCCAGCCAGTTCATGGAGAACTTCTGCTGGGAATGGGACGTCCTGCAGCAGCTGACCGAGCACGTGGACACCGGCGCCACGCTGCCACGCCCGCTGTTCGACAAGATGCTGGCCGCCAAGAATTTCCAGAGCGGCATGCAGACGCTGCGGCAGGTGGAGTTCGCGCTGTTCGACATGCGCATCCACTCGGAGCCCGGTTCGTCGGACCGCGTCCAGGCCATCCTCGACGAGGTGCGGGCCGAGATCGCCGTGCTGGTGCCGCCGTCGTTCAACCGGTTTCAGCACAGCTTTTCACACATTTTCGGGGGCGGTTACGCGGCCGGGTACTACAGCTACACCTGGGCCGAGGTATTGTCCGCGGATGCGTTCAGCGCGTTCGAGGAGTCGGGCGTGCTGGACCTGGATACCGGGCGTCGCTATCGCCGCGAGATCCTCGAGGTCGGCGGCAGCCGCGACGCGCTCGACAGCTTCAAGGCCTTCCGCGGCCGGGCGCCCAGCATCGACGCGATGCTGCGCCACCTCGGGATCGCCAGGCCGGCGGCCTGACGGCGTGCCGCGTCCCCGGCGCGGCGCCGGCGCGCGCGGGTCGTCCCGCCGGCCGGCTGGCGCGTTGATCCGGGTGTGCCGCCACTTGCGACTCCTTCCTGACCTTTCGTACGATGCCCACGATGAACAACCTGCCCCCCCTCTCCTTCGCAGCCGCCCGCTCGTCCCGCCTCACGCGCCTGGCCACCGTGGCGCTGCTGCTCGGCGGCGTCGCGGTCGGCGCGATGGCGCAGACGTACAAGGTCGTCGGCCCGGACGGCAAGGTCACCTACACCGACAAGCCGCCCACCGCCTCGGCCATCAAGGCCCCGGGCCCGGGCGGCGACACGTCGTCGGCCGCCAACGGCATCCCGTACGAGACGCGCCAGGCCATGGCCAAGTACCCGGTGACGCTGTACAGCACGAAGAACTGCTCGGCCTGCGACAACGCGCGCCAGGCGCTGCGCCGCCGCGGCATTCCGTTCAACGAGTACACGATCAGCGACGACACCGACTTCGCCGCGTACCGCTCGCGCCTGAACGCCACCACCTTCCCGGGCATCTCGGTGGGCAGCAAGAACCTCGCGGGCTTCTCGCCGACCGACCTGTCCAGCTACCTGGACGCCGCCGGCTACCCCGCGCAGACGCACCTGAGCGGCTACACGTGGCCGCCGGCCGCGCCCATGGTGCCGGCCAGCGCCAAGCAAGCCGCGGCCGCCGAGGACGCCGGCCAGGCGCCCGCGCCGGCCGCCGCCTCGGCGCCCGAACCGGTGTTCCCGCCGCCCAGCAAGAGCGGCATCCAGTTCTGAGGATCATGCGCGGCACGATGCCGGCCCGGGCGCGCCGCCAGGCGCGCGCGCCGGTGCGCGGCCACGGGCGCGCCCGCGTGGGGCGATACGCCGGCACGCCTGAAGCCGTCGGCGACGCCCCAGCGGCACGACGCGCGGGACGACCCACACGCGAGCCGTCCAGAGTGCCCGCACGAGCAGCCGCGCACGCGCCCGCATCCCGATCGCGCGACGTATCCTTGCTCCCATGGCGATCCCCTGGCTGCTAGCGGACTCCCCGCTGCCACCCACTTCCAGCGCGCTGGACGATCGATCCGAGGCCCCGGGCCTGCTCGCGGCCGGCGGCGGGCTGTCCATCGCCCGGCTGCGCGACGCCTACTCGCACGGCGTCTTCCCCTGGTACAGCCCGGGCCAGCCGGTGCTCTGGTGGTCGCCCGACCCGCGCATGCTGCTGCGCACGGCCGACTTCAAGCTGTCGCACTCGCTGCGCAAGTCATTGCGCCGCTTCCTGCGCACGCCGGGCTGCGAGCTGCGCTTCGACCACGACGTCGCGCGGGTCATGGCCCATTGCGCCGACACCCCGCGCGACGGCCAGGACGGCACCTGGATCGTGCCCGAGATGCAGGCCGCCTACGCCGCCTGGGCGCGCTCGGGCGACGTGCACAGCGTGGAGACCTGGATCGACGGCGAGCTGGTCGGCGGCCTGTACGGCGTCAACCTCGGCCGGATGATGTTCGGCGAGTCGATGTTCTCGCACCGCACCGACGCCTCCAAGATCGCGCTGGCGGCGCTGGTGGCTTTCTGCCGCTTCCACGACATGCCCGCCATCGACTGCCAGCAGGCCACCGGCCACCTGGCCAGCCTGGGCGCGTCGCCGGTGCCGCGCGCGGCCTTCGAACGGGAGGTGGATGCGCTGGTTTCCCGGGCGCCGCCACCGGTCTGGGCCTATGATTTCCGCCTGTGGGACACGCTGGACCTCGGCTTGCCCGTCCCCTCGTCGACCGCCGCCCAATCCGCCGACCTTTCGCCGTGACCCACCCGAAGGAAGCCCCGTTCGCGTCGCTGCAGTTCTATGCGACCGCGCCCTACCCGTGCAGCTACCTGCCCGGGCGGATGGCGCGCTCGCAGGTCGCCACGCCGGGACACCTGATCCACGCGGAGGCCTACTCGGCGCTGGTGGCCACCGGTTTCCGCCGCAGCGGGGTGTTCACCTACCGGCCCTATTGCGACCGCTGCCGCGCCTGCGTGCCCATGCGCGTGCCCGTCGCCGGCTTCAAGCCCTCGCGCAGCCAGCGCCGCGCCTGGGCGGCACACGCCGGCCTGAAGGTGCGGGTGATGCGCCTGGCCTTCGTGCCCGAGCACTACGAGCTGTACCTGCGCTACCAGGCCGGCCGCCACGCCGGCGGCGGGATGGACCACGACAGCGTCGACCAGTACACCCAGTTCCTGCTGCAAAGCCGGGTCAACACGCGGCTGGTCGAGTTCCGCGAGCCGGACGAGGGCCCGAACCCGGGCGCGCTGCGCATGGTGGCCATCGCCGACATCCTCAGCGACGGGCTGTCCGCCGTCTACACCTTCTACGACCCCGACCTGCGCGGCAGCTTCGGCACCTTCGCCGTCCTGTGGCAGATCGAGCAGGCGCGCTCGCTCAAGCTGCCCTACCTGTACCTCGGCTACTGGATCGCCGAGAGCCCCAAGATGGCCTACAAGGTGCAGTTCAAGCCCTACGAGACCCTCGTCGAAGGCCGTTGGCGGCCCAGCCAGGACGCGCCGGACGCCGCCTGAGCGACCGCGCGCCACCGTCACGGTGCGCCGTCCCTGCATTTCGTCGCGCCGACCGGCGTTTGGTCGCCCCCACGGGCCAGCACGTCGCCTGCCGCGCGACGCGGCCGTACCGGCTGCCTACAGTGCCTCCATCGATTCAACAACGACCTCCCGGAGAGCCGACATGCGCAAGTTCACCGCCAACGCCACCCACGCCTTCGCCACGCTCGCCGTCACCGCCGCGGC
>DATCRO010000782.1:0-2062 GCA_036569025.1 Burkholderiaceae bacterium | reverse complement strand
CGCTGGCGCTCAACGTCATGCGCCAGCAGGTCGCGCAGGCGGGCTTCAGCCAGCCGCATGGCGTGGGCGCCGGCGGCGGCCTGGTGCTGCACGCGTTCCGGGCCGTCGCGGGCTGCGAGGCGACCGGCTTCGCCGACCTGCAGGCGAGCATCGCCGCGCCGGGCAACTGCCAGCCGGCGTCGAACGACCCGTCGGCCCCCGACACGATCGAGGTGGCCTACGAGGGCAGCGTGCTGCCCGGCATGTCGTCCAACGGCATCCTGGGCGGCACGGGCACGCCGCAGCCGCTCGACTGCCTCGGCAACGGCTTCGCGAAGACGCACGACGACGCCACCGGCGATGACTACTGGCTCAACGACAGCAAGTTCTACATCGCCGACGGCAGCCTGTACTGCCACGGGCCGGGCAACCGGGCCGGTGCCGCCATCGTGCAGAACGTCGAGACGCTGCAGGTCACCTACGGCATGGCCGCGGCGCCCGCCGGGGCGCCCGGCGCGGGCCAGGTCGTCTACTACGACAACGCGCCGCCGCCGGGCTCGCCGCTGTGGGCCGACGTGGTGTCGGTCAAGCTGTGCGTGCAGGTGCGCAGCGCGGCCAAGGTGCTGGACACGGCCTCGTCGCCGACGCTGGGCGGCTGGATCGACTGCGCCAACGCGCAGCGCGCGTCCAGCGACGGCTACCTGCGCCGCACGTTCACCACCACCATCGTGTTGCAGAACAAGCTGCTGTGAACGCGCCCCCTCGCTCCACGCCCGCCCGCGCGCCGCGCGTCACGCGCGCTCGCGCCCGGGGCTTCTCGCTGATCGTGGCGATGCTCATGCTCGCGGTGATCGGCCTCGCGTCGGCGGCCGTCATGCGCAACGCCGTCAGCGGCGACCAGGTCGCCAACAACAACCGGCTCCAGACCCAGGCCAGCCAGTACGCCCAGCTCGCGCTGCGCTTCTGCCAGGCGCAACTGGCGCTGCCGCCCGAGTCGCGCGTCGCCCGCCTGCTGCCCGCGGCCACGCCGCCGGCCTGGACGGTGCAGCGAAACTGGGGCGGCGCCAGCGGCGACCCCGCCCACACGCTCTCGGCCGCCGAGATCGGCGCCAGCGTGCAGCCGCGCGTCGCGCCGCAGTGCCTGGCGGAGGCGACGAGCCTGGCCGGCACCTACACCGTCACCGCGCGCGGCTTCAGTGCCGACTTCAAGGCCGACCCGTCCACCGGGGCGACGCGCACCGGCTCGACCGTGTGGGTGCAGGCGACGATCTACGCCGACAGCCGGCCGGGTGCCGCCGGCGAGGCGCCCGCGGCCGCCGGCCGCGCGCCAGCGGGGCCGCTGATCGTGCGCCAGCGCACGTGGCAGCAGCTGCTCACGCCGCCGTTCTGATCCGGCGCGCCACGTCGTTCGCGAGTCCCCGGAGGTCGCCCTGCGCGCGCGCTCGCCTCGCCACGCCACGTGCCGTGTCGGTCACGCGCGCCGTGGCTTCACGCTCGTCGAGCTGCTGGTCGTCGCCGCGGCGCTGGCCATCCTCGCCGCGATCGCGCTGCCGGCCTTCTTCGAGTCGCTGGCGCGCGCGCGGCGCGCCGACGCGCAGGCCGCGCTGCTCGAGGACGCGGGCTACATGCAGCACTACTACGCCTCGCACGACGCATTCAGCGGCGTGCCGGCGCCGCAGCTGCCGTTCGCGCGGACGCCGCGCCAGGGCGGCGTCGCCTATGTCATCACGGTGGCGGTGCCGCCCGGCGATCCGTCGACGTTCCTGTTGACCGCCGTGCGGGCGGGCGGCATGTCGCGCGACCCTTGCGGTGACTTCAGCGTCGACCACCTCGGGCAGCGCTCGCTGGTGCCCGGCACCTTCGCGGCCGACCGCGACGCGGCGCGCTGCTGGCGTTGATCGCGCCGCGCAAGCGAACGTCAGCCGATGCGCCATCCGGCGCGTAGCGAACCGCGACGGCCTCAGATGTCCTTGATCAGCCGACTGAACTCGTCGACGTCCTCGAAGCTGCGATAGACCGACGCGAAGCGCACGTAGGCCACCTTGTCCAGGCGCTTGAGCTCGCGCATCACGAGCTCGCCAAC
>DATCRO010000781.1:0-2443 GCA_036569025.1 Burkholderiaceae bacterium | reverse complement strand
GTGGTGCAGGGCGAGCGCGAGCTCGTCTCCGAGTGCCGCTCGCTGGCGCGCTTCGAGCTGCGCGGCATCCCGCCGATGGTGGCCGGCGCGGCGCGCATCCGCGTCACGTTCCAGGTGGACGCCGACGGCCTGCTGAGCGTCAGCGCCAAGGAGCTCACGTCGGGCGTCGAGGCCGCGATCGTCGTCAAGCCCAGCTACGGACTGAGCGACGAACAGGTGGCCGGCATGCTCAAGGAAGGCTTCGCGAGCGCCGAGGCCGACATGGCCGCGCGCAGCCTGCGCGAGGCGCAGGTCGAGGCCGAGCGCATGGTGCTGGCCACCGAGTCGGCGCTGGCTGCGGACGGCGACCTGCTCGCGGCCGGCGAACGCGCCGCGATCGACGCGCTGGTCGCGCGCGTGCGCGCCGCCGCGCGTGACGCGGGCGAGCCGCGCGCGATCGAGGCCGCCGTCGAGGCGCTGGCCGAGGGCACCGAAGGCTTCGCCGCCGCGCGCATGAACCGCGGCATCCGCGAAGCCCTGGCCGGCAAGAACGTCAACGAGATTTGAGAATGACCGTCATCAAGATCCTCCCGCATGCCACGCTATGCCCCGAAGGCAAGACCATCGAGGCCGCGCCCGGCACCTCCGTGTGCGAGGCGCTGCTGGAGAACGGCGTCGAGATCGAGCATGCGTGCGACATGAGCTGCGCCTGCACCACCTGCCACGTGATCGTGCGCGAGGGCTTTGATTCACTCAACGAGGCCGAGGACACCGAAGAGGACCTGCTCGATCGCGCCTGGGGCCTGACCGCGCAATCGCGGCTGTCGTGCCAGGCGATCGTCGCAGCCAAGGATCTCGTGATCGAGATTCCCAGGTACACGATCAACCACGCCCGCGAGAATCATTGAGCGACGGCCCCGAGTTGTCACACGGCGCCGCGTGACAACTGCGGAAATGAAAAAGCGGCCCGCGGGCCGCCTTGTCGCGAGGGGAGGCGTCTCAGCGCCAGTCGCGCACCATGTCGCGCACGGCCGCCACGGGCCACCACTGGTTCCAGCCGCCGCCGGCCTGGCCGATCGCCTGGGGCGTGGCACGGGTCATCAGCGCGCCGTCCTTCTCGAGCTTCGCGATCAGTTCCTCGACGTCGCGCACGCTCGCGCCGCTGCTGCGGGCCAGGTCGCGGACGCTGACGAAGCGCTGGGACAACTCGCTCACGACGCGGCGCATCGTGGTCTTCTGGAATCGCGCAGGCAACTCCGGCCAAGCAGTGAGTTTGTATTGCTTCATCATTCCCAACGAACTCGACGGCCGTGTGGTTTGTATGGTTCGGATGACAATGTGATTCGTCGTTCCGACGGGTGAGGCCGAATATCACCACGGGCAGAATTTAAACCGGCCATTTCAGTTTCCGGAAGCCAGCTCGACACGAGGTTGTAACGACTTGAGTCGACTAATTCACACTTGAACCGCGCATGATCGTCCTCGGCATCGAATCCTCCTGCGACGAGACCGGCGTCGCCCTCGTCGAGACGACGGGCGCCGGCGTGCCGCGCCTTCGCTCGCAGGCGCTGCATTCGCAGATCCGCATGCACCAGGCCTACGGCGGCGTGGTGCCCGAGCTCGCGTCGCGCGACCATGTGCGGCGCGTGCTGCCGCTGCTCGAGGCCGCGCTGGCCGACGCGTCGCTCGCGCGGGACGACATCGACGTCGTCGCCTTCACGCGCGGGCCGGGCCTGGCCGGGGCGCTGCTCGTGGGAGCCGGCGTCGCATGCGCGCTGGCCGCCTCGATGGGCAAGCCCACGCTGGGCGTGCACCACCTCGAGGGCCACCTGATGTCGCCGTTCCTGTCGGCCGATCCGCCGCAGTTCCCGTTCGTGGCGCTGCTGGTCTCGGGCGGGCACACGCAGCTGATGCGCGTGGACGACGTCGGGCAGTACGAGATGCTGGGCGAGACCATCGACGACGCGGCCGGCGAGGCGTTCGACAAGTCGGCCAAGCTGCTGGGCCTGGGCTACCCCGGCGGCCCGGCCCTGGCCGCGCTGGCGGCGCAGGGCGACCCGGCATCGGTCGCGCTGCCGCGTCCGCTGCTGCACAGCGGCAACCTCGACTTCTCGTTCGCCGGCCTGAAGACCGCCGTCGCCACCGCGCTGCGCAAGTTCGGCCCCGAGCCGACCGACCGACAGCGCGCGGACCTCGCGGCGAGCACGCAGGCGGCGATCGTCGAGGTGCTGGTCAAGAAGTCGCTGCGCGCGTTGCAGGAGACGCGGCTGTCGCGCCTCGTCGTGGCCGGCGGCGTCGGCGCCAACACGCGACTGCGCGAGCATCTGGACGGCGTCGCCGCACGCCGCGGCCTGCGCGTGCACTACCCGGAGCTGGCGCTGTGCACCGACAACGGCGCGATGATCGCGATGGCGGGGGCGCTGCGGCTGGCGTCGGGCAAGGAAAAGGCCAGCCGGTCCTACGC
>DATCRO010000780.1:0-2348 GCA_036569025.1 Burkholderiaceae bacterium | reverse complement strand
TCGAACGGGAACTGGCGCAGGTAGGCGAGCGACGAGTAGCCCGTGCCGAAGTCGTCGAGCGCGACGCGGATGCCCATCTGGCGCAGCGTCTCGAGGTTGCGCAGCGCCTTGGGCGACGCGTCGATGAACAGCGACTCCGTGATCTCGATCTCGAGTCGCTGCGGCGGCAGGCCGCCGGCCGCGAGCGCCTTGCGCACGACGCCGACGAAGTCGTCGCGCACCACCTGGATCGGCGACACGTTGACGGCCACCATCAGCCCCGGCAGCTTGCGCGCGCCCACGCGGCAGGCCTCGTTGAGCACCCATTCGCCGAGCTCGACGATGAGGCCCGTCTCCTCGGCCAGCGGGATGAAGTTCATCGGCGGGATCAGGCCCTGCTCGCCGTGCTGCCAGCGCAGCAGCGCCTCGCAGCCGCTGATGCGCCATTGGGACGTGTCGACCTGGGGCTGCCAGTGCAGGCGCAGCTCCTTGCGCGCGACGGCCTGGCGCAGGTCGCGCTCGAGCGTCATGCGCAAGCGCAGGCGCTCGCCCATGTCGGCGTGGAAGATCTCGGCGCGCGCACGGCCGCCGGCCTTCGCGCTGCCCAGCGCCAGGTCGGCATTGGCCAGCAGCTCGTCGACGCTCGTGCCATGCCCGGGGATGGCGACCACGCCCACGCTGGCGCTCGCGTTGATCGCGCCCGCGTCGCTCGAGAACGCGCGATTGATCTCGGCGACGACGCGCTGGCCGAAGCGCAGCGCGTCCTGCTCGCCGTCGATGTCGTCCAGCAGCACTGCGAACTCGTCGCCGCCGGCGCGCGCGACGATGTCCGAGGCGCGCACCAGCTTGCGCAACCGGCGCGCCGTCTCGCGCAGCACGACGTCGCCCGTGGCGTGGCCGAAGGTGTCGTTGATGCGCTTGAAGTGATCCATGTCCAGGCACAGCAGCGCGGCCGGACGCTGCGCCGCGGACGCGATCTTGAGCTGCAGCTTGTCGCGCAACTGCCCGCGGTTGGCCAGGCCCGTGAGCGAGTCCACGAGCGCGAGCTGCTGCATGCGCGACTGCGCGTCGTGCTCCATGGTGATGTCCGTGATGACGCCGCGCCAGCCCTGGTCGACGCCGCTCTCGTCGACCAGCGGACGCGCCGTAATCGACCAGTGCCGCCGCGCGCCGGCGACGGCGACCGGGATGCCGCGCTGGCGGAACGCCTGTCCGGCATCGAAGGCCTGGCGCAGCTTGGCGACCGCGGCCTTGGCCTCGGCGTCGGTGGCATGCCGCTCGAACCAGCCCAGCAAGGCGCGCTTGCCGGCGGCGTCGTCTTCCAGGCGCATGAGCGCGGTGAGCTTGGGCGTGACGCGCACGAGGCGGCCCGCCGCGTCGGTCTCCCACATGACGTCGGCCGACTGCGATTCGAAGTCCTTGAGCAGCAGCGCCACGAGCTGGCCCTGGCGATCGGCCTCGCGCTCGGCGCGCAGCGCGCCGGCCGAGCGGCGCGCGCCCAGGATCACGGCGGCGATCGTCACGATCGTGTAGCCGGCCATCAGCACCGAGAACAGCAGCGCCATCGGGTCGTGCATGCGCACGACGGCCGCGCTGGTGGACAGGCCGATGATGCCCGCGAAGACGATCGCGGCCGGCGCCAGCGGCGTCAGCACGAAGCCGCCGCCGGCCACCAGGCCCAGCATCACGCCGGCGATCAGGATCTGCGCGGACGGCGCGCCGTCGGCGAACACGGGCCACGGCAGCGCGGCCCACAGCGCGGCAAGCGCGCCGGCATGCAGCATGGCCTTGCGCACCACGACCGGGCTGACGCGCGTGGGCACCTTGCGGCGATGGCGCCACCAGTTGCGCAGGCCGAACAGGCACAGCGCACAGATCGAGCCGCACCAGCTCCAGTGGAGCCACGGCGCGACGGCCACCGGCAGCGCCCACGCGAGCAGCACGGCGCTGAGCGCGTTGCAGCCCATCAGCCACGGCGAGACGAAGGTGACCCACTGCACGAGGCGCGCGCGGATCTCGGCCGATTCGGTGTCGCGATCCTGGTAGACCTGGACCAGGCGGCGCCACGTCGCCCACTCGGCCTGAGGCAGGGAGCGGGGCGTCGAGGTCGTCGCTTCGGCGGAGGAACGGGGCACGCGGAGGCTCGTGGACATGGCGGGGATTCATTCGGGTATCGGCCCGCCCTGCCCGAACTTGACGCGCCCGCGCCCGGGTTTGCCCGAAAAGTCGCACTGATCGACTGCTCAGGGATCGAGCTCGAGGACATGGCGAGCGGGTCCCGCGAGCAGCGGCACGGGCCGGCCCGCGACCCAGTCGGCATACCCGGCGCCGTACCACGGCGACATCGGGTGGCCGCTCTGTCCCCCGGG
>DATCRO010000779.1:0-10693 GCA_036569025.1 Burkholderiaceae bacterium | reverse complement strand
CCCACGAGCCGCAGGCGCGCGCCTCCGGCTCGAAGGCGACCTTCTGCAGCGCCAGCATCGCGGGCGCGTCCTCGGCGCGAGCCGGAACGATCGTCGGCGGCGTCGGTGGCGTCATGGGGCCTGCAGTTGCGCGAGCTGGTCCAGCGTCGGGAAGCCGTCGGCCGGCAGGTTCCGGCTGCGCTGCCACGAGCGCAGGGCCTGGCGCGTGGCCGGGCCTATCTGGCCGTCGACGTCGCCGGCGTCCAGGCCGCGGTCGTTGAGCGCGTGCTGCAGCGCCTTGAGCTGGTCGCGCGTCAACGGCTGGAGGTCGCGCGGCCACGCGGCCTGCACGCCCGGGCCACCGGCGATGCGCTGTGCCAGCAGGCTCACGGCCAGCGCGTAGCTGGTGGAGTTGTTGTAGCGAAGCAGGGTGCGAAAGTTTGCGCCGACCAGGAAGGCCGGGCCGCGCGCGCCGGCGGGCAGGAAGATGGCGCCATCGGGCAGCTCGGGCAGCGGGCTGCCGTCCAGCGTCTGCACGCCCTCGCCCGCCCATTGCGCGCTCGGCTGGCGCAGCGCATCGTCGGCGCGGCCGGCGTCGAAGCCGTCGGGCAGCCTCACCTCGGCGCCCCAGGCCTGGCCAGGCTGCCAGCCCGAGCGCGCGAGGAAGTTCGCGGTCGACGCCGTGACGTCGGCCATGCTGCCCCAGATGTCGCGCTTGCCGTCGCCGTCCGCGTCGACCGCGTACTGCAGGAAGGCGCTCGGGATGAACTGCGTCTGGCCCATCGCGCCGGCCCACGAGCCGATCATGTGCGCGCGGTCGATGTCGCCGCCCTGGAGGATCTTGAGCGAAGCCATCAGCTGCTGCCTGGCCCACGCCTCGCGGCGGCCCTCGAAGCCGAGCGTGGCGAGCGCGTCGATGGTGGGGATGTCGCCGAAGTTGGCGCCGTAGTCGCTCTCCATGCCCCAGATCGCGACGACGGTGGCCTGCGGCACGCCGTATTGCGCGGTGGCGGCGTCGAGCTGCGGCCGGACTTCGGCGAGCTTCTGCTGCCCGCGCTGCACGCGCGCCGGCGACACGATCAGGTCGAGGTAGTCCCACACGGAACGCGTGAACTCGGGCTGTGCGCGGTCGGACGTGATCGCGCGCGGCACGTAGCGCGCGTCGTCGAAGGCCTGGTGCAGCGTCGCGTCGTCGACGCCGGCGGCGCGCGCCGAATCCTCGAAGCCCGCCACCCAGCGCGCGAAGCCCTGCTGCTGCGCGAGCTCGTCCATCGACACGCCGGCCGCCTGCGCCGCCGCGGGCGTGATGGCCGGCGGCTGCGGCGACGTGGACGGCGGACTCGCGCAGCCGGTCAGCGCGACCGCCAGCAGCGTGGCGGCGTGGTGCCAGGTGCGGGAACGGATCAGGGGCATGCGGGGATTCTCGCCGTCAGGATGCATCGCCGTGTGACCCGTGCGCGGCCGGGGAAGTTTCCTCCACGTGGCAGGTGTCGCGCGACATGGCGTGCTCGAGCGAGCGCGCGCGCTGGACCGCGCCGCTGCGGTCGTCGAACTGGGCCACCATCAGGTCGAGCGCGCCGCGCGCCGCGTGCGCCTCGACCGGCTGCCACGGCGCGCCGAGCGCTGCCCAGCGCGCGTCGTCCAGCAGCATCTCGCCGGTGAGGAACAGCTGGCGGCCGGCGTCGCCGTCCTCGAAATGCCCGGCCACCGCGCGCCCCGCATCGCCTGGCCGGCACAGGCCGTGCGCCATCACCTGGTCGAACACGACGAGGTCGCCGTCGCGCAGCGGCAGGCGCAGCGCCGCGTGCGGCATGACGAACTCCACGTCGCCGACGTCGAGCGCCAGGATCCAGAACAGGCTGCGCGACCAGTGGCGCGCGACGTCGTTGTGGAAGCCCGCGCCGCGCGACGCGAGCCAGTCGACGCGCGTCGCGACGCTGCGCCGGTAGTCGGCCGGGTCGTCCCCGAGCACGCGCGTCATGCGCAGGGCGCGCGCGACCGCGTCCGCCAGATCGGGCATGGCGGCGATCGCCGCGAGCTCGTCCCAGGACGTGGCGGCGTAGTCCACGGCGAACGGCTCGTCGATGTCCACCCGCGCGTAGCCCGCCTCGGCCAGGCGCGCGCGGGCGGCCGCGTCGACGACGTCGCCGGCCACCACGTGCACGCACCCGTACGGGGCGCGAGCGTCGAACGCGTGGCACGGCTCGTCGCTGCGCACCGCCAATGCCCGGAATGGTGCGGGCACGGCGTGCGCGTCGGCGGGCACGATGCGATGGGCGGGCGGCGGCATCCGGCCATTGTCGCGGCAGGCCGCGCGCCGCCCTCGTCGGCGGGCCTACTTGAGCTTGAGCTCCTGCAGCTCCATGCTGCCCGAGAGCTTGCGCATGACCTTGCGCTCGCCCATGCCGGCGTCGATCTTGTGCGTGTCCTGGGCCATGAACTTCTCGAACTTCTTCTGCACGGCCATCTGCTGCGCGGTGGTCAGGTAGTCCTTGGTCTCGACGGCCAGGATCAGGTCGGGCTCGCCGGCGCGCGCGTTGTTGATCTGGAACACGTGGTAGGAGACGATGTCGCCCTCCTTGACCGCGAAGTCCTGGCCCTTCCTCCAGGTCTTGGACAGGTAGTCCAGGTAGTTCTCGAACTGGCCGGGCTCGATGGTGATGTAGCTGAAGTTCCAGACGGTCCCCGGCGTGTAGCTGGAGTCCTGGGCCGACGCGCCGGACCCGAACATGGCCAGGACGACGGCGGCGGACACCGCCAGGGTGCGGACGATCTTCATGGCAATCCCTCCGTCACCAGTCACGCGGTGACTGCGTTGGCGCGACGTGCGCCGGCAGCGTTCGCGTTCCGGCCGGCCCGTGCTGCCGACGGGGCGGCGGGCGCCACTTTGCGCCAGATGGCCGCCGCGCGCAACCGCTTTGTTCCGCCTGGCGCGGGTAGCTGCTGCACCGGCGCTCGACCGGCCTTGCTGCGTTAAGCTGCCTGCCGGACGACCGACTTCCCGCCATGACCCACATCGTGCTCCACCTGAGGATCCAGGGCCTCGTGCAAGGCGTCAGCTACCGCTGGAACATGGTGCAGGCCGCCCGCCAGCGCGGCGTGTCCGGCTGGGTGCGCAACCGGCACGACGGCTCCGTCGAGGCCATGGTCGCCGGCCCGCAGCCCGCGCTCGACGACCTCGTCGCCTGGGCCCGCCGCGGCCCGCCGGGCGCGCGCGTCGACCAGGTGGACGTCGAGCCCGCGGATGGCGCGTTCGACGGCTTCGAGCAACGCCCCAGCGCATGACCCAGCCCCGCCGCGCCCCCCGCCTGCCGGTCGTCGACAGCGACCGCTGCACCGGTTGCGGCCGCTGCGTCGCCGCCTGCGAGCCGCGCGTCATCAGCCTGGAGACCCGGCCCGACTGGCGCAAGTCCGCCGTCCTGCACCAGCCCGACGGCTGCACCGGCTGCAGCCTGTGCGCGCTGCGCTGCCCCTTCGGGGCGATCGAGATGCGCCGACCTTCGGACGGGGTCAGGTCTTGAATGTTGCGGGGTCAGGTCTTGAATCGTGCAGTTTGTGGCCGCCGGTCGACTCGCGTTCAGCGCATCGAAGTCGCCACGCCTGCACGACCGGTCGAAGCTATATTCAAGACCTGACCCCGCAACATTCAAGACCTGACCCCAAACGCGCACTGCACGTTTCAAGACCTGACACCAGCGGATGCCACGGCAGGACGGCGCCTCAGCCCGCCCGGCGCGGCTTCGCCCACACGGCCTTGGCCTCGGCCAGCAGGCTGTCGATGATGAGCGGGGCGTTGAACGGGTGCTCGTCGTGGCGCGCGAGGCGGGCGAGCGACTGCGACCAGTCGGCGAGCTTGGCCCACGCCGCTGCGGGCGGCAGGCTGCTCGCGGGAAAGTAGCGCGGCTCGGAGCCGGCGGCCACGGCCATCGCGTCGTGGCACAGCTTCTGCAGCACCTCGCGCAGGCGCGGGATGGTCGCGCCGGCGGGCGGCTCCCAGCGGCCGTCGGCGACGCGCTTCGGAAGCGCGATCCAGGCCGCGGCGTCGAAACCTTCGGCGGCGAGGCGGCGCGCCGCGAGCGGCTGGCCGCCGGCCGCGGCCAGCAGCACCGGCGCGTTGGCGGCGCCCTGCCCTTCGAGCCACGCGAGCGCCTGGCCGGGCGTCGGGCCCTCGAACGGCAGGCGTTGGCAGCGGCTGCGCAGCGTGGGCAGCAGGCGTTCGGCGTCCTCGGCGACCAGCAGCAGGCGCACCCCTTCGGGCGGCTCCTCCAGCGTCTTGAGCAGGGCGTTGGAGGCGACGAGGTTCATCGCATCGGCGGGGAACAGCATCAGCACCTTGGCGCGGCCGCGCGACGAGCTCTTCTGTGTCCAGCCGATCGCGTCGCGCACGGCCTCGATGCGGATCTCCCTGCTGGGCTTGCGCTTGGCCTTGCCCTCGCCGTCGCCCGCCTCGGGCGCATCGTTGCCGCCCGCGCTCCAGCCGAGCTCGACCTGCGTCAGCTCCGGCAGCAGCGCCAGGAAATCGGGATGGCTGTTGGTGGCCAGCAGGTGGCAGGCGGTGCAGCGGCCGCACGGCGCGTCGGCGCCTCCGGTCTCGCACAGCCAGGTGTGCGCGACGCGCAGCGCCAGTTCGAACACCCCTGCGCCGGCATTGCCCTGCAGCAGCAGCGCGTGGCCGCGCTGGCGCGTCGCGATGTCGCGCGCCGGGCCGGCGATCCAGGGCAGCGTGGAATCGTCGGTGGCGCTCATAAGGCAACCTCCGCCCCTGCGGGCTGCGGTGCGAGCGCCCTTCGGAGCGGCCGGGCGGGCGCTCATGCGGGATACCAGTTGCGCGACGCCAGCGCCGCGATCGCATCCGCGCGCACCGCCTCCAGCGGCTGCGACGCGTCGATGCGCGCGAAACGCGCGGGCGCCGCCTGCGCGCGTGACGCGTAGCCGCCGCGCACCCGCGCGAAGAAGGCCTCGTCCTCGCGCTCGAGGCGGTCGGCGTCGCGGGCCGCGGCGCGGCGCTGCGCGGCGACGGCCGGATCGACGTCGAACCACAGCGTGAGATCGGGCTGGCGCCCTTCCTGCACCCAGGCCTCGAGCTGGCCGAGCACCGCGCCATCGAAGCCGCGGCCGGCGCCCTGGTAGGCGAAGGTCGAATCGGTGAAGCGGTCGCACAGCACCAGCGCGCCACGCGCCAGCGCCGGCTCGATGACGGCGCGCAGGTGGTCGCGCCGCGCGGCGAAGACCAGCAGCGCCTCGGTCAGCGGATCCATCGCGTCGTGCAGGAACAGCCCGCGCAGCTTCTCGGCCAGCGGCGTGCCGCCGGGCTCGCGCGCCAGCACCACCTCGGCGCTGCGCGCGCGGGCCCAGTCGGCCAGCGCCGCGATGTGCGACGACTTGCCGGCCCCGTCGATGCCCTCGAAGGTGACGAAGCGGCCCGTGGTCATCGGTGGCCGCCGCGGATGTACTGGTTCACCGCGGCATTATGGGCGTTGAGCGTCTCGCTGAAGACGCTCGTCCCGTCGCCGCGCGACACGAAATACAGCGCCTTGATCGGCTCGGGCCGCACCGCCGCGCGCAGGGCATCGCGGCCCGGCAGCGCGATGGGCGTCGGCGGCAGGCCCGGCCGGGTGTACGAGTTGTAGGGCGTGTCCGTCTGCAGGTCGATCTTGTGCAGGCTGCCGTCGTAGGCCGCGCCCAGGCCGTAGATGACCGTCGGATCCGACTGCAGCGGCATGCCGATGCGCAGCCGGTTGGAGAACACTGCGCCCACCTTGCCGCGGTCGGACGCCGCGCCCGTCTCCTTCTCGATGACCGAGGCCAGCGTCAGCGCCTCGGCGGGCGACTTCAGCGGGCTGTCGGCCGCGCGCAGCGCCCAGGCGGCCTGCAGCTGGCGTTCGAGCGCGTCGTGCGCGCGCTTGAGCACGAGGATGTCCTTGACGCCCTTGCTGTAGACGTAGGTGTCGGGGAAGAAGCGCCCTTCGGCCTTCTCGCCGGCCGGCGCGCCGATCGCGGCCATCAGCGCGTCGTCGCTCATGTCCTTCGTCGTCGGCTTCAGGTCCGGCGCGGCGGCGAGCGCGGCGCGCATCTGCCTGACCGTCCAGCCCTCGATGATGTGCACCGACTCCAGTTCCTCGTCGCCGCGCACCATCTTCTCGAGCAGCGAACGCGGCGTCGCGCCCTGCGAGACGAGATAGCTGCCTGCGCGGATGCGCTTGGCGTCGCCCGACCAGCGGAACCACTGGTAGAGCAGCTCGGGCGGCGCGTCGACGCCCGCGTCGTGCCACAGCCGCACGATCTCGCGCACCGGCGTGCCGGGCTCGATGGAGACCTCGACGTCGTCGTGCGCGAGCTTGAGCGGATGTTGCAGCCACCAGAAGGCGGCGCCGGCGGCCCCCGCGGCGAGCACGAGCAGCAACAGGAACAGGCGTTTGAGCATGGATCGCGGGCGCCCTCGATCGGAGGCCCTGCTGGCGATGGGAAAGACGGGCCGCCATGATAATCGCGCCCATGAGCCCGACTGTTACCGCTTCTTCCGATCTCGCCCTGGGCGCCCCCGTCGCCGTCCGCCTCGCCGACTGGGGCGTCATCCGCGCCAAGGGCGACGACGCCGCCACGTTCCTCAACGGCCAGCTGACGCAGGAGACGATCAAGCTCGACCTCGGACAGGCGCGCCTGGCCGGCTACTGCTCGCCCAAGGGCCGGCTGCTGGCCAGCTTCGTGATGTGGCGCGCCGCGCCCGACGAGATCCTCCTGGCCTGCAGCGCCGACCTGCTCGCCCCCACGCTCAAGCGCCTGTCGATGTTCGTGCTGCGCGCCAAGTGCAAGCTGACCGACGCGTCGTCGGAGATCGCGCTGTGGGGCGTCGCCCTGCCCGGCCTGCTGCACGAGGACGCCGCGCATTCCGTCCCGGCCGCGCCGTACGCGGTCTCGGCCGTCGCCGGCGGCACCGCCGTGCGCCTGGCCGATGCCGCGGGCGCCACGCGCGTGCTGTGGGCCGCCGCGCCCGACGCCACGCCGCCGTGGCCCACCACGTCCAGCCCGGACGTCTGGAACTGGCTCGAGGTGCAGTCCGGCGTGCCGCGCATCGTGGCCAGCACCGTCGAGGCCTTCGTGCCGCAGATGGTCAACCTCGAACTGGTCGGCGGCGTGAATTTCCAGAAGGGCTGCTACCCCGGCCAGGAGATCGTCGCGCGCAGCCAGTACCGCGGCACGCTCAAGCGCCGCATGGTGCTGGCCGAGGGCGCGGCCGCCGCGACGGCGGGGGCCGAGGTCTTCGCCGCCGCCGACCCCGAGCAGCCGGCCGGCCAGATCGTGCTGTCGGCCAGCCTGCCGCACCCCGAGGGCGGCGCGCGCCATGCGGTGCTGGTCGAGGTCAAGCGCGCGCTCGCGCAGGCCGGCGAACTGCACGTGGGCGCGGCCGACGGCCCGGTCGTGCGGCTGCGCGCGCTGCCGTACGAGATTCCGGCCGACAACGGCTGATAGTGCGTTGCAGGAGCCCGTTCAGCGGGGTGAAAGCGTGATGGACCGCACGGCTGGGCTGATGGTCTGCGTCTACTACCGTGTCGCCAATGCCGACGCGGCGCGAGTCATTTCGGATGTGCGTGAATTCCAGCGCACATTGCGCCCGGCCACGGGCGTCAACTCGTCGGAAGTGCTTTTACGATGCGACCTGCCCTCCCCGGCTTCCATCGCTTCGTTGCCTGATGCCCGTGCGCCGTCCCTCCACCCCGCAGAACCGCCCGTCGCCGACCCCGGCGCGGACGCAACCGTGATGGAGACCTACCGCCTGTCGCCGCCGCCCGCCGGCCCCGACGCGGAAGCCGCGCTGCGAGCCTTCCTGGCCCGGCTGGAGGCGGCCTCGCGGCCGCACGCCAGCCTGCTGCGCGGCGCCCGCCACGTCGAACTGTTTGCCCCATGTGCCTCGTAGCCCTCGCGATCGACGAGAACCGCCGTTTCCCCCTGGTGATCGCCACCAACCGCGACGAGTTCTTCGAACGGCCGGCCGCCCGCATGGGCTGGTGGACGCCCGCCGAGGGCGGCCCGGAGATCCTGGCCGGCCGTGACCTGCACGCCGGCGGCACCTGGCTGGGCCTGTCGGCCGCCGGGCGCCTGGCCCTGGTCACCAACGTGCGCCGCCCGCAGGACACCGACCCCGAGGCGCCCAGCCGCGGCGGCATCGTGCCGCACTGGCTGCGCACCGAGCTGCGCCCCGACCAGTTCTGGATGCAGACCTCGCTGTCCGGCTACGCCCCGTTCAACCTGATCGCCGCCGACTTCCGCCGCGGCGACTGCTTCTTCGCCAGCAACGACCTGCCGATCCCGCGCCGCATCGAGCGCGGCATCTTCGGCCTGTCCAACGCGACGCTCGACACGCCCTGGCCCAAGGTGCAGAAGCTCAAGGCGCGCCTGGGCGAGGCCCTGAAGACGGCCGAGTCCGTCGACGGCCTGTCCAGCCAGCTGTTCACCGCGCTCGCCGACCGCGACACCTTCCCCGACGACCAGCTGCCGAGCACCGGCATCGGCCGCGACCGCGAACGCGTGCTGAGCTCCGCGTTCATCCGCACGCCCGACGGCGCGTACGGCACGCGCTGCTCCACGATCATCATCACCGAGAAGATCAAGCGCCAGCTCGTGACGCACGTCTTCGAACGCACCTTCACCGCCGGCCCCGGCCTGGCGCTGCTGCGCCGCACGGTGCTCAAGGACTGGCCGCCGCGCTACGCCGACCGCGCGCCCCAGACGGTCGAGACGACGGTCGTCGCGGAGACCGAGGACGACGGCCAGAGCGTGCCTGTCCTCGAGATGCCGATCCCGGTGAAGAAGACGCGGGTGCGCAGCCTGCTCAAGCCGATCAGCCGCTAGCGTCCAGCGGCTAGCGGCTTGCCGCCGACGCGGCGGTGAGCACCCGGTCCGGCGCGAACGACTCGGCCCGGCCGGCGCGCTTGGCGACGATGCGGCCCGAGGCGTCCACCGTCACGCGGCATTGCGCCTCCCAGTAGGCGCCGCCGAAGAAGCGATAGCGATACTCGGTCGTCCCCGTGGCGGCATCGACCGGCATGCGCCTCGCTCGCGCGCTGCTCGCCACGGAAGCGATGTCAGCGCCGATCGCGATCGGCTCGCAGAACGCCGCAGCCTTCGCCTCGACCCGGTCATGCGCCAGCGCCATGCCGTGGCCGTACCAGGCGACGGCGATCGTCAGGACCAGCGCGATCGACAGCACCGCTGCCAGCGCGATCAGCAGGCTTCGTCGTAGTCCGTCGTTCATGTCGCCCTCCTTCGATGCGGTCGCATCGTGCATGGCCTCCATGATCGAGCGATGAGGCGCCCCGCGCTCGCAGGGTGCGACGGATCGCAAGCATGCCGCCACGAAGACCGGCCTGCAGCGACGAAGCGCCTCGGCGCATCGGTCACGTAGGGCGGGTTAGCCGCAGGCGTAACCCGCCATTCGCTTCGCTGCCTGCACTGCCGACAGAAGCCGGTTCACGATGACGAACAACCGCGTCGCCGCGGGCTCGGCTCAATGGAACCGCAGCGCCACGCCGACCCCGAACACCGCATACAACGCCGCCATCGCGAACAACCGCTTCGCCGTCAGCGCATGGCGCTTCAGCAGCACCAGCATCGCCACGATCGCCACCATCGTGATCGCCGCACCCCACAGCAGCGGCGCCCCCAGCAGCCACGGCGTGAAGAAGATCCCCAGCGCGCTGGGCACCGTCGCCTGGATCATCATCGCCCCGCTGATGTTGCCCAGCGCCAGCTCGGTCTTGCCCTGGCGCACCCAGATCACCGCGTTGAGGATCTCGGGCAACTCCGTGGCGATCGGGCTAAGCAGCAGCGCCACCAGCTGCGGCGACAGGCCCAGCCACGGCCCGACCGTCTCGAGCTGGTGCACGAACAGCTGTGACGCGAAGAAGATGACGACCAGCGCCCCGCCCGTCTGCAGCACGGCCCAGATCGTGGCCGGATGCTCGGCCCGCGGCATCAGCTTCAGCGGCTCGAACTCGCTGCTCGATGCGTCGTCGCCCTCGCCTGTCTCGCCGCGCAGCTCGCGCCACACGTACAGCGCATAGGCCGCCAGGAACAGCCAGCCCAGCCAGGGCTTCCACGCGAACGCGGCCAGGCCGACCGCCACCTTGAAGACGAACACGCCCAGGAACCACGCCTGGTCGTGCGCGAGCCGCGTGGTGCTGAACTCCTGCGCGATCTTCGTGTGCTGCCGCGCGCGATCGATCAGGAACATCGCGCCGACCACCGCATATGCCAGCGTCGACAACGCGAGCGGCCCGCCCAGCGCGGCCCCGACGCCGATGTCCCTGGCATCCGGCGTCTTGCCGAACACGACGGCCACCAGCGTGACCACACTCTCGGGCAACGCCGTCCCGAACGCGGCCAGGACGGTGCCGACCGCGGTGCGAGAGACGCCGAAGCGATGGCCGACCCATTCGACGCCGTTGACGAAGAATTCGCAGGCCAGGTAGATGACGACGGCGGAGACCAGGAGGAGTGCGAGGGTGAGGGTCATCGCGAGCCCCCCGAGGCGGGCGTCGCGGCCGCGTGCACTCGCGGGGGCACGCCCGCTCGTGCGTGCGTGTTCGCGCATGACGCTCTCTGACGCGCAAGAACATTCAGCGGCGCATGCTGGCGCGCGCCCATGCGCACGCGCGCGAGAGCCGACGCCGCCGACGGCGCGTTGTCGTGATCGAGATTCAAGTGAGGATTTCCG
>DATCRO010000778.1:0-8683 GCA_036569025.1 Burkholderiaceae bacterium | reverse complement strand
CCCACAACGAAGCCCGCCAGCGATTCGAAGCCACCGTCGAGGGCCAACTCTGCGTGTGCGACTACCAGCTGCGCGGCAACGTCATGTGGATGACGCACACCGGCGTGCCGCCCGCCGTCGGCGGCCGCGGCATCGCCGCCGAGCTGGTGCGCGTCGCGCTCGCCTGGGCCGACGCCAAGGAATATCGCGTGCAGCCGTCGTGCAGCTATGTCGACGTGTACATGCGGCGGCATCCGGAGACGCAGAAGCTGCGGGCTTGAAAAGTCGGCGTCGCAGCGCCCGAGGTGCCCGACGCCGCGCCTCGACTTGCCGAGGTGTCTGGTCTTGAATGCCGCACGCCCAGACATCGGCGATCCTGCTTCGCCGATCGTGCGGCATGCGAGACCTGACACCTCGGGAAATGGCCAGCCCCCTACCAGACGCGCCACCATGGACGCTTCAGCGATGGCGTCGCCACACGGTCGGCCGCGGCCGACGGCCTGCGCCGCGGCGTGCCGTAGTCGGTGCGATCGACGTACGCCGCCCCGATGACCGGCACGTCCGCCGGCACACCGTCCATCCCCGTCAGCCCGAACGCGCGCTGCAGTTGCCGCGTCTCGTCCTCGAAATAG
This sequence comes from Burkholderiaceae bacterium, assembly GCA_036569025.1. Classification (GTDB taxonomy): domain Bacteria; phylum Pseudomonadota; class Gammaproteobacteria; order Burkholderiales; family Burkholderiaceae_C; genus Scleromatobacter. The sequence continues at coordinate 8,072 of DATCRO010000778.1, read as the reverse complement.
CGATCCGCCGGCAGGCCGGCCTCCTGGGGCAGCCGCACGCCGTCGGTCGTCAACACGCCGTCGATCGACTGGATCCTGCGGACCAGCTGTCCACCATCGAAGGCCTCGAAGAACGCGCAGCCGCCCGCGGTTTCCACCACGAAGGAAAGCACGAGTCCGAAGCGCTGGCTGAGCACGGCCAGCGCGCGGCGGTCCGAGGCCTGCGCGTAACTGGGGTCGAACAGCACGGCCCACATGCCGTCCTGCCAGAAGCCGAACACGTCGACCGCCCCGCCTGCCGCGGCGGCGTTCCGCTGAGTGGCGCGCATCCAGTCGGACAGGGCTTCGAGGCCGGTCACGTCCACGCGCGCGGCCGGCTCATGGTGGGGCCACGCCGTCGCGAACGCGTCGACGAACTGCGCCGCCCCCGCCTTCACGGCGACGATCCCGAAATGCATTCCCACGCTGGCGATCCTGTCGATTCCGATGGTCCGGACCCGACCCTAGCACGCAGGGGTCAGCCCACCGCGCCGCTGGGCGTGCCGCCGACGGCGTCGTGCTCGACGCGCCGCCGCCAGCGCTGCGCCAGCACGGCGCACACCATCAGCTGCATCTGGTGGAACAGCATCAGCGGCAGCACGATCGCGCCGACCGACTTCGCGGGGAACAGCACCTTGGCCATCGGGATGCCGCTGGCCATGCTCTTCTTGGAGCCGCAGAACACGATCGTGATCTCGTCGGCCTTGTCGAAGCCCAGGCGGCGCGCGAACCAGCCCGTGAGGAACAGCGCGCAGGCCAGCAGTACCGCACAGACGACCAGCAGCCCCGCGAGCGCCAGCGGCGGCACCTGCTTCCACAGGCCCTCGATGACGGCCGCGCTGAACGCGGTGTAGACCACCAGCAGGATGGAGCCGCGGTCAACCAGGCCCACGACCTCCTTGCGCCGATGCATCCAGCCGGCGATCAGGGGCCGCGCGAGGTGGCCGGCCGCGAACGGCAGCATCAGCTGCATCAGGATGCGCCCGATCGAATCGAGCGCGTGGGCGTCGGCGGCGTTCGGCACGACGACCAGGTCCACCAGCACCGGCGTCACGAACACGCCCAGCAAGGTGGACGCCGACGCGCTGCAGACCGCCGCAGGCATGTTGCCGCGCGCGATCGACGTGAACGCGATCGCCGACTGCACCGTCGCCGGCAGCACGCACAGGAACATCACGCCGGTGTAGAGCTCGCGCGTGACCAGCGGCTGCAGCAGCGGCTTGAGCGCCAGCCCCAGCAGCGGGAACAGGCCGAACGTGCAGGCGAACACCAGCACGTGCAGCCGCCAGTGCATCAGGCCGGACTTGATCGCCTCGCGCGAGAGCTTGGCCCCGTGCAGGAAGAACAGCAGCCCGATGACGCCGCCGGTGGCGACGTCGAACAAGCGGGCGGCGACGCCCTGGGCCGGCAGGACCGAGGCCAGCGCCACGACGCCCACCAGCGCCAGCGTGAAGTTGTCGGGAACGAAGGACGGGCGTTTCATGGCGCCATTTCACCGCGCCGCCACTCAAAAGAGAAATGGATTTGTTCCATGGACTTATGATTCGAAATCATGAATGTGACATTTCGCCAGCTGCGCGTGTTCCAGTCCGTGGCCCGCACGCGCAATTTCAGCCGCGCCGGCGAGGCCGTCGGCCTGACGCAGCCGGCGGTCAGCCGCGCCATCGGCGAGCTGGAACACGCGATGGGCCTGCGCCTGCTGGATCGCACCACCCGCGAGGTGGCCCTCACCGAGGCCGGCCGCTCGCTGGCCGCGCGCCTCGACCGCGTGCTCGACGAGCTCGACGCGACGCTGGACGACGTCGCCGGCCTGGCCGATGCCGACGGCGGCAAGGTGCGCGTGGCCAGCAGTCCCACGCTGTCGGCCTACCTGATGCCCGACTGCATCGCCGCCTGCGCCCGCGCCGCGCCGCGCGTGCGCTTCCTGCTGCTCGATCGCATCCAGCAGGACGTGCTAGCCAGCGTGCGCGGCGGCGAAGTGGACTTCGGCGTCGTCGTCGAGCCGCCGGAGGTGGACGACCTGCACTGCGAGGACATCCTGCGCGACCCGTTCGTGCTCGTCACGCCCGAGCAGCACCGCTTCGCGCGCGGCGCCAGCGTGCGCTGGAAGGCGCTGGACGGGGCGTCGCTGGTGCTGCTGGACAGCGCGTCGGGCAGCCGGCGCTACGTCGACGAGGCGCTCGCGCAGCACGGCGTCGCATGCAAGGTGGAGCAGGAGCTGGGACATCCCACGACGGCGTTCCAGATGGTCGAGGCCGGCATCGGCCTGACCGTCATGCCGCGCCTGGCCGTGCCGCCCGCGGGCCTGCCGGGCCTGGCCGTGCGCCCGCTGCTGCCGCGGCTGGAACGCACCGTGATGCTGGTGCGCCGCCACGACCGCGCGCTGTCGCCGGTGGCCGAGCGCGTGTGGGGCCTCGTGAGCGCGACCGTGCGCGGGCGCGGGCGCTGACGCGCGTCACGCGCGGGCGCACCCGCGCGGCGACGGCGGATCATTCGGTCATCGAATGCAGCGCGACGCGGTTGCCCTCGCTGTCGAGGATGACCGCACGGTCGAGGTCGGTGACGGGGATGTCGACCCAGACGAAGGTGTTGCTCATGTCTGCTCCCGAATGCTGAAAGACACGGAGGGTACGCCCTCGTCATGACGCCATGACGCGCGCCGTCCGTCAGCCCGCGCCGCGGGCGTTCTCCTTGTCCTGCAGCAGCCGCCACATCACCTTGCCCGCGCCGGACTTGGGCAGCGCGTCGACGAACTCGACGATGCGCGGCGCCTTGTACGCGGCCATGTTCTCGTGGGCCCAGCTGACGATGTCGCGCTCCTGCACCTTGCCCTTGGCATCGGCGCGCAGCACGACGATGGCCTTGACCGTCTCGCCGCGGTAGGCGTCCTGCGCCGAGATGACGCAGGCCTCCTGCACGCCCGGGTGCTTGTACAGCAGCAGTTCCACCTCCGAGGGCCACACCTTGAAGCCGCTCGCGTTGATCATGCGCTTGAGGCGATCGGTGATGAAGAAGTAGCCGTCGGTGTCCATGTGGCCCAGGTCGCCGGTGCGGAAGTACTTGCGGCCCTCGACCTCGACGAAGGCCGCCGCGGTGGCCTCCGGGTTCTTCCAGTAGCCGCGGAACACCATCGGGCCGCGGGTGACGATCTCGCCGACCTCGCCGGGCGGAAGTTCCTTGAGCGTGACCGGGTCGACCACGCGCGAGTCGACGCCGAAGAACGGCATGCCCAGGCATTGCAGCTTGGGGCGCTCGGCCGGATTCGCGTGGCTGGGCGCGGCCGTCTCGGTCAGGCCGTAGCCTTCGCAGAAGTGCAGGCCGAACTCGTCGATCAGGCGCTGCGCCACCGCCTGCGGCATCGCCGCGCCGCCGCCCGACAGCCAGCGCAGGCTCGACAGGTCGAAGCTGCGGTAGTTGGGGCTGGCGAACAGGTCGATGATCATCGTGGGGATGCACGTCCAGTGCGACACCTTGTGGCGCGAGATCAGGCGGCCGGCCAGCTCGCGATCCCAGCGCGGCATGATCACCACGGTGGCGCCGCCGAACATCGGCGAGATCACGCCGTACAGCATGCCGGTGATGTGGAACATCGGCACCACGCCCAGCACGATGCTTTCGGCGCTGCCCGAGCCCCACTCCGCGCCGCCCACCACGTTGGCCATCAGCGTCCTGTGCGTGTGCATGCAGCCCTTGGGCAGGCCGGTGGTGCCCGAGGTGTAGGGCAGCAGCGCGAGGTCGTCCGGGCCGTTGACCGTCGGGCCGGGCACATGGCGCTCGGCCAGCGCATCGACCCAGCGCACGGTGCCCGGCGGCAGCGGCGGATCGGCCAGCAGCCAGTCGCGCATCGCGGCGGACGGCGCGACGTCTTCGTCGAAGGCCTCGGGCAGCTCGTCGGCGTAGCGCGTGGCGAGCACGCACGTGGCGCGCTGCGACGGCGGCAGCGCCGCGTTCGCGCCGGCCACGATCGCGGCCAGCTCGGCGCCGCAGATCACGACCTTGGTGCCGGGGTCGACGATGTAGTGGCCGAACTCCTCGACCTTGTTCATCGCGTTGACCGGCACGACGACGGCATCCGCGCGCAGGATCGCGTGATACGCGACCAGGTATTGCGGACAGTTCTGCATGAACAGCGCGACACGGTCGCCGCGCCGCACGCCCTGCGCCTGCAGCCAGCCGGCGATCGCCTCGGCATCCGCGCGCAGCCCGGCGAAGGACTTGGCGCGGCCGAAGAACAGCGTCGCGGCCTTGGCCGGATAGCGCTGCGACGCGACCTCGACGTTGTGCCACAGCGAGGTCTCGGGCGGCGTCACGGTGCGCGGGAGCCGGCGCGGCCACGACGCGAAATGCGGACGATCGGCGGGCACCTCGCCGTCATTTGTGTCGACCAGCGACTCGTCGATCGGGGACGTGCGGGAATACGCTTCGGATGAAGACATCGATTTCCTTCTTGCGGACCTCGGAGCCCGCCCTCCATTGCTGCACCGCAGCGACGTCGCGCGGCCACCCCCAGCCTACTTGGCACGCCGCGCAGGCACCATAGTGCGAGCCATTAGCCGCCCTGTCACGCAGGAGACAGGCTCAACTCGATCGGGTATCGTCCGATTATTGCCAGAGGAGCGTATCTCGCGAGAGCGCGACCCACGCCCCATCCCCATGGCCCTCCCCGCCGCACCCGACACCCTGCTCAGCGACACGCCGCATGCGGCGCTGCCGTGCGTGCTCGACATCGAGGCGTCCGGCTTCGGCCGCGGCAGCTACCCGATCGAGATCGGCTTCGTGCTGCCCGATGGCAGCGCGTACTGCTCGCTGATCGTGCCCGACTCGGACTGGACGCACTGGGACGGCGACGCCGAACGCGTGCACGGCATCTCGCGCGCGGTGCTGCAGCGCCACGGCCGCAGCGTCCACGAGGTCGCCCACGAGCTCAATCAACGGCTGGACGGCCGTACCGTGTACTGTGACAACTGGGCGCACGACTACGCCTGGCTCGCCCGCCTGTTCGAATCGGCCGACGTCGTCCCCACGTTCCGCCTGCGCCACCTGCGCGAGCTGATGAGCGAGAACGCCGCCGAGCGATTCGACGCGGCCCGCGAGGTCGTCGAACGCAACCTGCAACTGCGCCGGCATCGCGCGAGCAGTGATGCGCGGGTGCTGCAGTTGAGCGTGGCGCGCGTGTGGCGCAACGGGGGCGGCGTCGGAGAAGGCGCGGGCATGAGCGGGACGGCCCGCGGCATGCCGAGCTAGTGTCGTGAGTCGGAAATTCGTTGAAGCATTCCGCCCAGAAGGGCCGCGTCCGTCGTTGCGCCCGCTCGCGAGGCCACCCGGCATCGTGTCGCGGGCGCGCCTGGTCTGCAACCGATCTGGACGGAATTGGGCACCGTCACATCTTCGCTCCAGACCTGTTCAACGAATTTCCAACTCACGAAACTAGCCGGCGACATTTACGCCTTGCGGTCCGTCTGGTGCACTTTTCGACGGAAGGCAGGTGACGCCTGCGGCCAACCCGCCCGCACGGTACCGCGCGATGCAATGCGGGATCGGCCGGGGACGTTTCCAGATCGTCGCTCCTCGGCGTCACGAGTCATGCACGAGCACCCGCCCAGGCGCCCCACGACGTCAGGGTAGGGCGGGTCAGCCGAAGGCGTAACCCGCCAAGTCCGACAGCAACGACCTCATCGCCGCGCCTGCGCCGCGCGCCCGAGCACGGCGGCGAGCTCCTTGCGTCCGACCGGCTTGTCGACGCGCGCGTCGAACACGGCGTCCAGCGTCTTGTCGTCCAGGTCGTTGTAGGCCGACACGAGCGCGAGGAAGGTCTTGCCGTGCCGATTGCCCGGTCGCCGCAATTCCTGGGCGACCTGCAGGCCGGTGAGGTCGGGCATCTGCAGGTCCAGCAGGATGGCCTGGAACTCGCCCGCGGCGGCCGCTGCCAGGCCGGTCGTGCCGTCCGCGGCCTCGACCACGTCGATGCCCAGCGAGCGGATGACCTCGGCGATGGCTCGCCGCGCGTCGCGCGAGTCGTCCACCACGAGCACCGGCAGTCGCGTGTCCAGCCGCGGCGGTGCGTCGACCACCAGGCCGTCGGTGCCTTCGGTGATGGGCACCTCCACGGTGGCCACGGTGCCCTCGCCCGGCTGCGACTCGAAGCGGATGGTGCCACCCATCAGCTCGACGAGGCTGCGCACCACGGCGAGTCCGAGGCCGCTGCCCTCGGCCATGCCGGCCGTCAACGGCGAGCGGTAGAACGGCTCGAACAGCCGGGCCATCGCCTCGGGGGCGATGCCGGCGCCCGTATCGGAGATCTCGACGCGCAGCAGGTTCTCGTCGGGCCGCAGCTCCGCCACGATGGTGATGCCGCCGCGCTCCGTGTACTTGATGGCATTGGTGAGCAGGTTGTCGATCACCTGGCGCAGGCGCGCGGGGTCAGAGTAGATGCGCTGGCCCAGCTCGGGACCGGCCTCCCAGTGCACGTCGAGGTTGCGCTCGGCCAGCGCCTCCTCGACGTCGCGCAGCGCGCTGTCGATCAGCTTGTCGAGCTGGAATCCGCGGATGCGCGTCTCGAGGCGGCCGGACGACATCTTGGCGAAGTCCAGCAGGTCGCTGATGCGGCCACGCAGCGAGCGCGTGCTCTCCTTGAGCCGGCGGAACGACGCATCGGTCGACTCGATGCGCCCGCGCGACTCGATGACGTCGATCGTGCTCCAGATGGACTGCAGCGGCGTGAGCAGCTCGTGGCTCAGCATGCCCAGGAAGCGGCCCTTCTCGCGATCGGCCGCCTCGGCGCGGGCCCGCTCCGATTCGGCCACCGCGGCCAGGTGCTCCGCGCGACCGCGGATGGCGCGCTCGCGCCGCGCCACGAGCATCCACTGCGCGGCCAGCGCCACGACCAGCACCAGCATCGCCGCGATCAACGCGAATGCGAGCAGCACCTGGTGCCGCACCGCCTGCACCTCGGCCAGGAAGGCCGCCGACATCGCCTGGCGCTGGCGCGCCTCGTCGCCGACCCGGGCGAGGTCGTCCAGCACGGCCTGGGTAAGCGCCAGCGCACCGGCCGGGTCGGCCAGCTCGCGCCGGCGCGCGAGGTCGTCGGACAGCCGGGCGACCGCGGCCGTCCACGCGGCCGTCTGCGACAGCGTGGCGCCCGGCTGCGAAAGCTCGTCGTGCAGCGCGGCCGAGCGCTCGCGCAAGCGGGCCGCATCGACCTCCAGGCCGTCGGCGGCGGCGTCGCCCGCGGCCAGATCCCACTTGACCGCCAGCGTGGCCTCCAGCGCGGCGCCGTGCAGGTTCCAGAAGCGCTCGAAGCGGTGCACGCCGGCATCGAACTTCGCGCTGGACTCGTGCAGCCGCTCCTGCAGCACGTCGACCGTGAACCAGGCGAGCCAGGCCGCCACCAACAGGACCGCGCCCATCAGCCACGGCGACGCGAGCGACCACTGGCGGCTGGCGCGCGTGCCGCGCGTGACGCCCGCGGGCGGGGGCGCCTGCTCTCGCGTGGCCGCAGCCGGGCCCGTGCCGGCCGCCGAGCCTGCCGGCGTCGGTATCGGCGCCGGGGCAGGCCCGCTCATGGCGGCCGCGCGCGTCGCCAGCGACGCGGGCGCGGTGCCGAGGGGCGGGGCGACGGTGACGGGCTTGGTGGACAGGGGAAGGACTCCGGCGCAGGCGGCGACGCGAAAGCGAGGCCGGATCGGTAGCGCGTCTTCATGATACGAGCGGGGTGCCGTTCCGGGCGCTGCGCGAAGGCTGGATGTCAGCTCGAAAGCGCCGCCCGTGACATCCGGGCCCGAAATGCGGCATTTGGCGCGCCACGGCCATTGCAGTCCTCGCCTGCGATCTTCGCGCCCCTTCGCGATTGCCCTGCCGCGCGCCGGATGCGGCCGAAACCCGCCTGTTTGCCGCGGGCGTCCCGGGCGGCCCTGGCATACCGTGGAGGCCTGCAACGGAGAGCCCAGTGGACACCGACAACGCACCGGACATCGTCATCGCCGACGGCCTCGCACCGCCCGACGGGCCCCTCGCCCAGCCAGCTCGCGTACGCTGGCGCCAGCGGGTAGGCGGGC
>DATCRO010000777.1:0-12288 GCA_036569025.1 Burkholderiaceae bacterium | reverse complement strand
CGGCCGCCGCGCGCCACACGAACGACAGGCGGACCGCGCGGCGACAGTCGATCGACCGCTTGCCCGCATGCGCGCGGGCCGGGCGCAGGCGCCCCGGAATGTAAATTTGCGTGTCGCCTGCCCACCAACTCCGCCACTCGGACGTTGAACCCGCACGGGCCCGCGACAATGCCCGAATCCGCCCGCACGGCCGGGGCGACACCAGAGGACTCTCCCGACATGACCACATCGTCCCGCCAGGCCCTGCTGCGCCTGAGCACGCTCGGCGCCGCGCTCGGTGCCGCCGCCCTTCTTTGCGCGTGCGTCGTCGAGGCGCCCCCGCGGCGCTACGTCGCGCCGGCGCCCGTGTACCAGCAACCGGCCCCCGCGCCCGCCCCGAGCTATCCGCAACCCGCGCCGGCCTACGACCAGTCGCAGGACCAGGACGACCCGGTCGTCAGCGTCTACGTCGATCCGCCGCTGGAGCAGCCCGAGCCGATCGCCGTGCAATGGGCGCCGCCGCCGATGCTGGTCGAAGTGCCGCCGATGCAGCCCTACCCCGACGCCGTGTGGACGGGCGGCTACTGGGCGTGGGAAGGCCGCTGGGTCTGGGCCGCGGGCCGCTGGTCGCCGCCGCCGCGCCCGTACTACACGTGGGTGCAGCCGTACTACGAGCACCGCGGCGACGTCGTCGTGTTCGTGCCGGGCTTCTGGTGCGCGCCGGAACGCCACTTCGTGCCGCCGCCGCCGGGGCTGAGCATCTCGGTGGCGTTCGCCGCGCCGGGCCTGCGCATCGTCGGGCGCGCCCCGATCGGCCCGCAAGGCGTGTTCGTGCCGCCGCCGCCGGGCTCGCGCCGCGGCATCATCGTGCCCGCGCCGGTGGGCACGCCGCCTGCGGTCGTCGTGAGCGCGCCGGCCGTCGTCAACGTGGGCATGCGCGTGCGCGGCAACGTCGACGTCAACAGCCACAACACCGTCAACAACGTCACCAATATCACGAACGTGACCAATGTGACGATCGAGGCCCCGGCCGGCAGCACGGCCAACGGCCAGGCGTTCCAGAACCAGGTGCCCGCCCGCGCGCACCTGGCGGCGCAGCTCGCGCCCGCCGGCCGCCCCGCGGCGCCACAGCCGGTGTCCAACCAGGCCGTGCCGGTGTTCCACCCGGGCCAGGCCGCGGTGCAGTTGCCGCCGGCCCAGCCGGTGCGCGGCGTCGGTGAACGCGGTGCCAACGCGCCCGGCGGCGCCCGCCCCGGCCAGCAGGGCCGCCCCGAGTTCGACCAGCCGCCGCGCCAGCCCGCCCCTGTCAATGGGCAGCAGCCGGCGTGGCAGCAAGGCCAGCAGGCCGGCCAGCCGCCGCTGAACCAACAGCCGGGTTGGCAGCAACGCCCGGGCTACGGACAGCCGGCGCAAGGCCAGCAACAAGGCCAGCCGGTGCAACCGGGCCAGCCGCAGGGCCAGCAGCCCGCGTGGCAGCAAGGCCAGCAGCGCCAGCCGGGCCAGGGCTATGGCCAGCCGCAGCAAGGGCAGCCGCAATACCAGGGCCAGCCGCAGCCGATGCCCCAAGGCCAGCAACCCGGATGGCAACAGCGCCCCGGCTACGGCCAGCCGCAGCCCGGCCAGGCCCAGCAACCGGCGCCGCAGGGCCAGCCGCAACAAGGAGGCTACCCGCAGGACCAGCGCCGGCGCGGCGACAACCCGCACGGTCCGCAAGGCGCGCAAGGCCAGGCCGGCAGCCAGCCGCAAGGCGGCCAACCCGCCGTCCAGGGCCAGCCGCAAGGCCAGCAGCACCCGGCGCAGGACAATCGCAACGCGCAGAAGGAAGAGCGCAGGAAGACGCCGCACGAACGCGAGGAAGACCGCGAGAAGAAGAACGGCGAACGCGAGCGTTGATCCTCGACGTCGCGAGGCGCAAAGGGAAGGAGGCACCGCGGTGCCTCCTTTTTTTTCGCATGGGCGCACCGAGCCGCCGCCGAAGGTGTCTCGCACCTTCTCGAATCGCGCCGACGCGCCGGCCGTCCTCCGCATCGCGGATCGCGTTCGCGGCCGTGCCTGACGCCGATCGCCAGGGGATCGGCATGCGAGCCCCACCCCTCACTGGGCCGCGACCACCTCATGCAACAGGAACCCGTATTCATCGGCCGCCTGTTCGATGGCGGCCGACAGGGCCGACTGCGCAGCTTGTCCGCTGGAGACATCGGTTCGCAGCAGGATCGCGTGTCCGCTCGGATCGGCCTGTTGCAGGCGTGCGGTCATCTTGCGCGACTGCGCCGGATTGACGCGGCCGTCGCGCATGCCGGCCGACAGCAGCACCGCGGGATACGGCGCGCCGTCGCGCACCGCGTGCAGCGGCGAGAGCGCGTGCAGCGCGTCGAACTGCGCGCGCTCGCGGACGCTGCCGTAGCCGGGCTCGTCGTACTGGCCGGTGGCGTCGTGCTCGAGGGAAAGCAGGTCGTAGCGGCCTTGCGCGATGGACACTGCGCGGAACAGCTCCGGACGTTGCGTCATCGCGGCCGCGACGGCAGTCGCGCCGTCGCCGCGCGCGCGGGCGGCCAGCAGCGCGGGCTGGGTGTAGCCTCGCTTGACCAGCATGTCGGCCGCGGCGAGCAGGTCGTCCACGCCGTTCTGGCGCCTGGTGCGCACGCCGTCGGCGCGCCAGGCCTCGCCCGCGTCGGTCGCGCCGCGCAGCGTGGCCAGCGCGATGACGCCGCCGCGATCGAGCCACACGCGGCGCGTCACGTCGAAGTCCGGCGACACGCCCGCCCCGAGCGAGCCGGCCGGCATCAGCAGCAACGGGTTGCGGCCGTCGAGCCGCGTGCCATGCGGGCGCAGGATGTCGACGGTCACCGGCGTGCCGTCGCGCGACGTCGCGACCTCGCGCACGATGTCGCAGTCGTTGAAGCTGGCGTCCGAGGTCATCGCGAGCGCGGTGCGGCGCACGCGTCCCCCGGCCACGCGCGTCCACACCGAGGGCTCGGCCCAGTTGGTGAGCTGCGCGGCGACGTCGCTGCGCCCCACGCGCGCGAGCGCGGCCACGCCGCTTCCGGGCGGCAGCACGAGCGTCGTGCCGCGCCGGGTCTTCAGGTCGATCGCGCGCAGGCGCATCGCGCTGCCCAGTCCCTCGGCCACGTAGAGGGTGCCTCCGGCGACCGCGAAGCGCTGCAGCGCGCCGTCGACCGGCATGGCGACGGCGGCGAGCCGGTCCCAGGCGACCGCCCTGGCGTCAGACAGCGGCACGCGCAGGATCTTGCCGCGCGGCGCGTTGCCGATCGCATGCAACCACAGCGCGTCGTCGTCGCCGAACTGGGCGTCGCGCACGCCGTCGGTCTCGGCGGAGAGGCGGCGCCAGGCACCCTCGCCGTTCGTGTCGGACGGCTTCATGTACAGCGCGACGTCGCCGCCGCGCCCGTTCTCCACCAGCGCGAGCACGTGCCTGCCGTCGCGCGCGCTCTCGAGGCGCACGCGCGCGAGGCGCGGCAGGCCGCTTGACAGCTCGACGCGATCGGCGCCCGTCGCGCCGAGCCGGTGGAACACCACCTGCACGAGCGCCGGCGAGCCCGGCGGCCCGGACTGCGTGCAGAAGAAGCCGGCGCCACCCGCTGCCCACGCGACGTCGCCACCCGCGCCGGCCGAGAGCACGTGCGCCACCTCGCCCGGCAGCACCTGCCCGGTGAGGACGTCCACCACGCGCACGACGGCGGTGCTCGCGTCGCCGGCCGACAAGGCGATCGCGACGCGGCGGCCGTCGGGCGACGGCCGGAAGAACTCGATCGAGACCGAGCCGTCGGCCGCCAGCGCGTTCGGGTCGAACACGACGCGCTCGCTGCCGAGGTCGTCGAGCGACTTCAGCGCGACCAGCACCGGACGTTGCGCCGGCGGCGTCGACTTCAGCGCGAACACGAGGCCGCCGCGCTCGGCGAGTGCCGAGTACGCATTCGTGCTCGACTCGAGCAGCGACTTCAGCCGCTGGCGCAGTTCGGCCCGCGCGGGCATCGCGTCCAGATACCGCCGGCCGTATGCATTCTCGGCCGCGATCCACGAGCGCGTGTACGGATCGCCGGCGTTCTCGAGCCAGCCGAAGTCGTCGCTGATCGACGTCCCGAAGTAGTCCCGCGTCGTGGTGCGCGAGGCCGCGAACGGATAGCCGCGCAGCCCCGGCGCGACGGGCGTGACGACCTCGCCGCTGACCGCCCCCGGCTTCGCGCCGCCGCCCGCGCAGGCGGCCAGCGTGGTGATCGCGGCGGCGGCGATGGCCAGCGCGATCCATTTCGGCGCCCGGGCGCGGTGCTGCGGCGTGAAGTTCAAGCGGTCTGCCTCGTCGTCGGAATCTGCTCCGCCCGCGATGTTAGGCGGCGGCGGGGCCGCCTTGCGCCCGCCGGTGTTGCAAAACGTGCGCACGACCGCACGCCGCGCACGATTGACAGCCCGGCAGCGGCGCCCTAAAGTGATATCACTTTGATACCTGACCGGGAGTTTCCATGACCTCCAACCTGGCCTCACGAGGCGCATCGCAGCCGACGCGCATCGAATACTCGGAGCGCCGCCTCACGTCGATGAACGGCTATGCGATGTTCGTGCTCGCCGTGGTGCTGGCCGTCGTCGCGCTGACGTGCTTCGTCAGGATCGCCGAGGACATGGCTGCCGAGACGGTGCTGCTCGCCCACGTGCTGCCCGGCGTGCTGTGCGTGCTGGTGACGGCGGCGATCGGCGCCGGCCTGTACACGCTGCAGCCCAACGAGGCGGCCATCATGACGCTGTTCGGCCAGTACGCCGGCACCGACCGCGCCGAGGGCCTGCGCTGGGCCAACCCGTTCTTAGTCAAGCGTCGCATCTCGCTGCGCGCGCGCAACCTGAACTCGCCGGCGCTCAAGGTCAACGACAGGCGCGGCAATCCGGTCGAGATCGGCGCGGTCATCATCTGGCGCGTCGAGGACACCGCCAAGGCGCGCTTCGAGGTGGACGACGTCGACCTGTACGTCAAGCTGCAATCGGAGGCCGCGTTGCGCCATGTCGCGTCGCTGTACGCGTACGACGAGGCCGACAGCGAGGACGCGAACGAGGTCACGCTGCGCGGCGGCCTGGACGCCGTGGCGGCGGCGCTGATCGACGAGTTGACCGCCCGCTTCGCCAGCGCCGGCGTGGTCGTCTCCGACGCCCGCCTCACGCACCTGGCCTACGCCCCCGAGATCGCGCAGGTGATGCTGCGCCGCCAGCAGGCCGAGGCCGTCATCAGCGCGCGCCACAAGATCGTGCAGGGCGCGGTGGCGATGGTCGAGTCGGCGCTGACGGCGCTCAGCGAGCGCAACGTCGTCGCCCTGGACGACGAGCGCAAGGCGGCGATGGTCAGCAACCTGCTGGTGGTGCTGTGCGGCGACAACGAGGCGCAACCCATCATCAACGCCGGCACGCTGTACGGCTGACGCGATGCACGCGTCGACGCAATCGGACATGGACGCGTCACGGCAGACGCAGGGGCCTGGCCTCTCCTTGGCTGCGCCGAAGCCGGAGGGGTCCGGCCTCTCCTTCGCTGCGCCGGAGCCGGAGGGGTCTGGCCTCTCCTGCTTCCGCGCCTGGATGTCGCCGCGAGCGATCACGCCGATCGCGGATGCAGGCGAAGGCCTGACCCCGATCGTGAGCGACCCGGGGTCAGGCCTTCGCCTCGAATCGCGGCCGATGCCCCGTCTTCGCTCCGCGCCTCCCGCGCGATCCGAGGAGAGGCCAGACCCCTACCGAGATCACTGAGACCCATCGACGACCCATGGCCAGCCCCGGCAAGAAGTCCTATCCGCTGCGCATCGACCCCGCGCTGTGGGCCGAGATCGAGCGCCTGGCCGCGCAGGAGCTGCGCAGCGCCAACGCGCAGGTCGAGTTCCTGCTGCGCGAAGCGCTCGCGCGCCGCGGGCGCAAGATCAAGCCGGCGCCGCCCGAAGGCGCCGCCCCGCCGGACAAGGACTCCTAGAATCGCCGCACACCCAGGACGCGGGAGCGACGATTGGCCTACGACTACAGCTCGGACAACAAGCGGCTCGAACTGCCCAACCCGTTCCGGGTCGAGAACATGTTCCTGTTCGCCTGCGCCGCGATCACGCTGGCCGGCGGCCTGACCGGGCTGATGTGGGCGCGCGCCGCGATCCAGTCGCACACGACCAAGCTGGGCATCGCGCCGCTGCTGGTGGGCGTGGTGCTGCTGGCGGCGGGGCTGTCGTTCGCGGTCATCGCGGCACGGCGGCTGCGCTTCTTCTTCGGCCGCGGCCGGCCGCGCTCGCTGGCGCCCGAGGTCGCGATCGGCGCGACCGGCAACTCGCCGCGTGCCGACTTCTACAAGGCCATGCTGCGCCAGGGCGGCCTCGAGTACCCCGAGCCGCAGGGGGCGCTCAACGGCGTGCTGTACCACGCGCTGCCCCGCCTGATCACCGCGCCGGTCGTGGTGCAGGAACTGGCGCAGCGCCACTTCTTCAACGCGCTGTCCTTCCTCGTCACGCTGCTGAGCTTCGTGCTCGCCTGGGGCCTGTTCGGCACCGAGGAATCGCGCCCGCTGATCTCGATCCTGTACTTCGTGTTCGGCGCGGTGGTGCTGCTGCGGCCGCTGGTCAGCGGCAACCAGGCGCGGCTGGGCACGGGCGCGCTGATCGCGCTGATCGTCGCGGCCATCGTCGGCCCGGTGGCGGCCAACCTGCTGGGCTCGGCCCTGCCATCCGTACGCTATTCGGTGACGGGCCAGGCGGCGTTCCTGCTGGCGTGCGCACTGGTGGCGGTCGTGCTGATCCTGTGCGCGCTGCACGCGCAGCTGGACGCGTCGCCGCAGACCGAGCGCAGCTGCGAGCAGCGCACGCTGTCGATGAACGGTCCGCCCGCGGCGCTGATCACCGAGCTCGATCGCACGCTTCAGAACGAGTGGGTCGAGAAGATCCCGAACCGGCGCTACACGCGCGTCGAGCCCGTGACGCACGGCGCGGCCGGCGCCGGCGTCTTCGCCGGCGAGCTGCTGGAGGAGACGCAGCCGATGCCGATGTCGGGCACCGCGGCCGTGACGCTGGCCAGCGCGCTGCAGGCGCCGCGCCACAGCTGGCTCGTGATGCTCGATCTGTACGCCACGCTGCTGACCGTGTTCGGCGTCGTGTGCGCCCTCGTCTACGTGCACGGGTTCGATCCGTCGCGCGTGCTGGTCGACGGCTGGGGCAACACCGCCACGGTGGGCTACGCCGCGGTGTGCCTGACGGTCGCGGCGTTCTGCTTCCAATCGGCGGGCGCGATCTGGGGCCGCTTCAACTTCGAGTCGGAGCTGGTGTGGATCGAGCTGCAGGGCACCTGGCAATCCTCGCGCATCGGCACCGGAAACCAGTTGAGCAGCCGGCTGCAGACCGAGAACGACGTCGTGCGCGTGGAGTCGATGACTCTGCGCATCTGGCGGGCGCGCGTCGAGTCGGTGGTGTTCGGCAAGGACGGCACGCGCCAGGTCACGGCGATGTACGCGACGTCGCAGCAGGCCGCGCGCCTGGCCAGCGACCTCGAGGCCTTCGCCGCGCGCCAGAGCGTGTTCGTCGCCCCGCGCGCGGCCGAGGACGGCCAGCGCATCGAGGCGCTGCGGGCCACAGAGTCGCTGCTGGGCGGCGAGCCGCCCGCGCGCGCGGACGCGCTCGCGCACGCCGGCGCGGACGTGCCGCGCGTCGCGCGCGCCCCCGCGGGCCGCTTCTGCACGGCTTGCGGCACCAAGGCCGGCCCCGACGCAAGGTTCTGCAGCGCCTGCGGCACCGCCCTGCCTGCGCCCGACGCCGGTGCCTGAGCGTCCGATCGCGGCCGTCCCGGCCCGGCTGGCCTTCGCCGACGGCTTGCGCGGCCTCGCGGCGCTGTGGGTGCTGCTGTTCCACGTGTCGACGGGCCATCACGTCGACGCGCTGCTCGGGGTGCTGCCGGCCGCGGTCGATCGCGTCGTCTTCACGTGGGGCCATGGCGGCGTGGCCGTCTTCTTCGTGCTGAGCGGCTGCGTGCTGGCACTGACGGCCGAACGTGTCGCGCTCGACGCGGCTGGCGCCGGCCGCTTCGTGCTGCGCCGCCTGCTGCGCCTCGCGCCGCCCTATGTCGTCGCGCTGGGGGTGGCCGTCGCCCTCGGCCTCGCGAAGGGCGAATCGTTCGGTGCCGCGCAGCTGGTCGCGCACCTGCTGTTCGTGCAGACGCTGGCGGACGTGCCGCCCGTGGGCATCGTGTTCTGGACGCTCGGCATCGAGTTCCAGTTCTATGTCGCGTTCGCGCTGCTGACCTGGCTCGCCGATGCATCCGGCGCCGAGCGGGCCGCGCGCACGCGGACGATCTCGCGCCGCGTCGTCGCCGCGCTCGCACTCGCGTGGCCGCTGGGCTGGCTCGCGACGCCCGAGCAGCCCGCGGGCATCCTGCCCTTCTGGGGCCAGTTCATGGCCGGCGTGCTGGCGTGGGACGCGATGCGCGGAGCGCGCGCGTCGCAGGTCATCGCGATCGCGTACGCCGGCCTGCTGCTGGCTTGCGGCATCGCGCGGGACGACCTGTTCACGGGCATCGCCGGCGCCACGGCGCTGGCGCTGCTCGCCGCGCACGCCTGCGGCGGGCTGCACGCGTGGCTGTCGGGCCGCGCCGCGCAGGCGCTGGGCCGCGTCTCGTACAGCCTGTACCTGATGCACGTGCCCACCATCACGCTCGCCGCCGCGCTGCTGCACCGGCTGCCTTCGCACCGGGGCATCGCCGGCGAGCTCGCCGACGCCTCGCTCATCCTCGCCGCCTGCCTGGCGGTGGCCGGGGCCTTCTGGCGCGCGATCGAGCGCCCGAGCATCCGCTGGAGCCATCGGCTGCTCCTGTCCACGCCCGCCGCGCCGCTTCGAGGCGGTGTCAGGTCTTGAATCGTGCACCACGGGCGCATGGCCATCGGCCGATGGCTCGCACTGCACGATTCAAGACCTGACATCGCCCGGTGGCGCCTCGACGCGTGGGGGTGCGTCGCCGCGCCGCCGGCGCCCTCAGTGCGGCTGCACCGCCGGCGCGAGCTCGTCGACCTCGGGCGTGTCCTTGTCGGCGATCAGGCGGCGCAGGAACGGGATCAGCAGCACCAGGACCACGCCGACCGCCACCGTGCCCCAGCCGAGCCGGCCGAACAGCATCGCGTAGTAGGCGTTGGTCACCTGCGGCGCGGCGTCCTGCGCGGTCGGGATCGACTTGGAGAGCGCGCCGGCGAAGATCGAGGCCAGGCCCGTCAGCAGCATCCATGCGCCCATCATCACGCCCTGGTACCTGTGCGGCGCGAGCTTGCCGATCATGGCGTAGCCCACCGGCGAGATCAGCAGCTCGCCCAGGCTCTGCAGCACGTAGCTCAGGAAGATCCAGATGAACGCGGAGCGGCCCGTCGCGGGGTCGCCGAGCGCGATGCCCAGCGGCAGCACGAGGAAGCCGACGCCCATCAGCAGCAGCGCGGTCGCGAACTGCCTGGGCACGTCGATGCGCCAGCCGCGCTCGCGCAGCTGCGAGAACAGCCAGGCCAGCAGCGGACCGCCGACGGCGATCACGAACGTGTTGATGTTCTGCACCCACTGCGGCTGGATCTTGAGCGCTCCGACCATCGGGTCGACGTTGCGGTCGAAGAACAGCGTCAGGCCGCTGGACGACATCTGGTACAGCGACCAGAACACCAGCGAGCCGACCGCCAGCATCAGGTAGGCGAACATGTTGCGGCGCTCGCGGCGATCGGGATGGCGGATGGTCAGCCACACGAGCGACGAGTACACCAGCGCGGCGATCACCTCGACGAGCGTCGTGGTGGAGTCCGGATGCTGCAGCAGCCCCCACACGACGGGCACCAGGCCCACCAGGATGGCGATGCCCGCGACGAAGCGCTGGCGGAACCGCGCCGGCGTGGCCTGCAGCAGCGGCGTCGAGCGATCCTTGAGCGCATCCCACCAGGCCCACGACAGCACGATGGCCACCAGGTTGCCCAGCGTCGCGAAGATGAACATCGGCGCCCAGCGGCCGTCCTCGTTGAACAGGCCCGCCACCGTGAAGCCGATGAAGAAGCCCACGTTCATGCCCGCGTAGTTCCACAGGAACGCGCCTTCGCGGCGCGGGTCGTCCGGCGTGAAGCGCTGCGTCAGCATCATGTTGATGCAGGTGACGTTCAGGCCGCTGCCGGTGAGGAACAGCGCCAGGCCCCAGTACAGCATCGCGGCGCTGCCGGTGGCGATCAGTCCGCAGCCGGCGACCTGCAGGGCCATGCCGCCGACGAACAGGTTGCGGTTGCTCAGGAAGCGGCCGCCGAGGTAACCGCCGAACAGGTGCAGGCCGTAGTTGAATGCGCCGAACAGGCTCATCAGCGACAGCGCGAGGTCGTCGCTGAAGTGCAGCTTCTTGGTCGCGTACAGCACCAGCGACACCTGCAGCACGGCGAAACCCAGCGTCGAGAACATCTGGATGAAGAACAGGGCGGCCGAGCCCTCGGGGATCTTGTCCAGCCGGGCCTTGAGGGAAGACATGGGAATCGCTTTCGACGCTTGAAAAGAGCCGCGCGGCCGTGGGGCCGCGCGGTTTGCCTCAAATTTTAGCGAAGGGAGCTTTCCTGGCGGGCGGGGTCAATCCCCTAGACAACCGGCAGAAATTGGCGTTCCAGTGCGTTGCGGACGGCTATTTCGCCTCGACGATGCGCACCGCGAGGTCGCGCCCGGCCTTGGCCTCGTTGCCCGAGAAGTCCTTCGCGACGATGCGCAGCACGTAGTCGCCGGGGCCCAGCGCGGCGGTGGAGAACGGCGGCTCGGCGCTCGGGCGGCCGGCGGCGCGGCCGACGCGGTAGCGGAAATGCGTCTCGCTGCTGCCCTGGACGGTGATGCCGCTCCTGTCGGCATAGAAGTCCTTGACGAGTTCATCGCCCGGCAGGCGCGCGAACTCGATCGCCGTGGTCGGACGCTCGAGCCCCGGCAACGGCGTGCCGTCGGCACGCAGCCACTGGTAGCCCAGGCTGTACAGCCCGAGCCGGCGGCGCGGCAGGTTGCCGTCGACCTGGTCCCAGGCGTCCACCACCAGCGACAGCTCGCCGCGCGGCAGCAGCAGGCGCCCGGCCTCCTTCTTGACGAGTCGGGCATCGCGGCCGTCGCGCACCTCGATGCTGCCGATGCTGGGCGCGACCGTGTCGACGAAGCCGCGCGGCCCCAGCCGCAGCGGATTCAGGCCGTAGCCCGACACGCCCATCCACAGGTGCACGTGCGCCATCGGATTGATGCTGCCCAGCACGTCGCCCGGCTCGAAGCGCGTGCCGCGCCGCACGCGCACGCGCACGAGCTTGCCGGCCTCGTCGCGCACCGGCACGAAGCGCGACGGATCGAGCGCCGCGCCGTGCGCCCCGCGCCCCACGTGCATGTGCACGTAGGCGAGCGAGCCGATCGCCAGGCCCTCGTTGATCTTGCCGAAGCCGAAGGTCGCGACGGGATTGGTCACCTTGCCGGCGGCGATCGCCAGCACTTCCTGGCCGACGTCGCCGCGCACGTCCAGGCCGTCGTGGAAGTGGTCGCGCGTCTCGCCCTTGCCGTCGCCGCGATCCTCGCCGATCGTGCCCACCACCTCGTGCCATGCGAGCTGCGGCCGCAGCGGCCAGCGGCCACCGGCGTCGGGCAGCGGGCGATCCGGCGCGGGGCCGATCGCGCCGTCGACGCGCGGCGCCGAGGCCGCGGCCTGCGGCGCCAGCACGTGCAGGCGCGACGCCGCGGCGTCGGCCACCAGCAGGCGCGACTCATGGCCCATCGCCAGGCCCGTCGGGCGCACGAGGCCGTGCTCCTCCAGGCCGTGGAGCGCCTGCGCGCTGCCGTCGGTCTCGACGCGCGTGACGATGCCCGCCAGCGTGCCCACGAACAGCGCGCCGTCGCCGGCCTGCGCGAGCGAGGCCGGCCGGTGCAGCAGCCACTTGGCCGGCGCGTCGATCGCGGCGCGTGCGATGGTCGTCACGTTGCCGGCGGCGTCGATGGCGCGCAGCGCGTCGTTGAGCGTGTCGGCCACCACGATGCGGCCGCGTGCGTCGACGAACACGCCGCACGGCGTGTCGAAGCGCGCCTGCGCGCCGGGGCCGTCGACGTCGCCCGGTGCCGCGCCGCCGGCCAGCGTCGTCACCGTGCCGTCGGGCGCGATCGCGCGGATGCGGTCGTTGTAGGCGTCGGCGACGATCACCCGGCCCTGGGTGTCGATCGCCACGCCCATCGGACCGTCGAACTGCGCCTGCGCGCCCGGGCCGTCGCGCCAGCCGGGACGGCCGTTGCCGGCGAGCGTGGTCACGACGCCGTCGGGCGTGACCTTGCGGATCGCATGGTTGCC
>DATCRO010000776.1:0-13157 GCA_036569025.1 Burkholderiaceae bacterium | reverse complement strand
CGGCAACGCGGAGCTGCACCGCGTCGGTCTCGAGCGCTTCTTCGCGGGGTCGGTGTCGGCCCGGCTGCACGGCGTGGCCAAGCCGGACCCGTCGATCTTCCGCGCCGCGTGCGAGGCCGCCGGCGCGGCGCCGGCCCAGGTGCTGCACCTGGGCGACGACCTCGACGCCGACGTCGGCGGCGCGCTGGCCGCGGGCCTGCACGCGGGCTGGATCTGCCGGCCCGATGGCGCGCATGCGAGCGCCGACCCGCGCGCCGGGGCACACCGCTTCGCCGATCTCGTCGAAGTCGCACTGGCCCTGGGCGTCTGACGCGGCCAATGAAAAAGCCGGCGGGTCGCGCCGGCTTCGTTCTTGGGTGCCTTACTGCTGCACGCCGCCGCTGTCGTTCTGCGTCTGCTGGTCGGGCGGGACGCCCATCTTCGGCGGCATCGTGCCGTTGTTGCCCTGCGGACCCTGGAAGCCGCGCCGGCCCGCCAGCGAGGCCGCGCGGCCGAAGCCGCCTCGCATCGAGGGCTGGACGTTCGGCTGCTGCATCTGGGGTTGCATCTGCTGCTGCGGCTGCATCTGCGGCTGCGCCTGCTGCAGCTGCTGTTGCTGCAGCTGCGCCGGATCGGGCTGCGAGACGGCGGGCTGCAGCGTGCCGGTCTCGGCGGCCGCGGGCTCGGGCAACTGCAGCGAGAACGAGGTGGGGCCGCCCGGCGGGCCGAACTCGGCGCCACGCTTGCTCACGGAAAGCAAAGAAGTGTTGCCTTCGATGTTGGCGCCGACGCGCCACGTGCGCGCGGGCTGGTTGTCCACGGAGACGACGGCGTAGCCGCCCTGCGCCGTGCCGGCCGGCGGCGCAATGACGCCCACGAGCTGGAAGCGCGAGCTCTCCGGCGGCGGCGCGTTCACCGTCGGCGGCGCCACGACGACCGCCCCGAACAGGCGCACCATCGGCCCATTGGCGGCGGCCACCTGCGGAGCCTGCGCCGTCGGGGGCACCGGCCGCGTGGCGGCGAAGATCTTCATTGCCCAGAACGCGGTGCAAGCCGCCACCAGGGCCCAGACGAAAAAGCCAGTCCAGCGGGAACTCATGCGCGGATTATGATTCAAGACTTCCTGGAACCGGCCCATCGGGATCTTTCATGAACCAAGCCCTCATCGCACGACGCCACTCGCGCGGCTTCACGCTGCTCGAACTGATGGTCGTGATCGTCATCATCGGCGTGCTCGCGGCGCTCATCGCGCCCAACGTGCTGTCGCGCGTGGCCCAGGCCAAGATCACGGCGGCGCACTCGGACATCAACTCGCTGATGAACGCGCTCAAGATCTACAAGCTCGACAACGGCCGCTACCCGAGCACGGACCAGGGCCTGCAGGCGCTGGTGAGCAAGCCGACGACCGGCTCGATCCCCGGCAACTGGAAGAGCTACCTCGACAAGCTGCCGGAGGATCCCTGGCACCACCCCTACCAGTACGCCAACCCGGGCACTCACGGAGAAATCGATGTGTTCAGCTTCGGCGCCGACGGGCAGCCCGGTGGTGAAGGCGACGACGCGGACATCGGCTCCTGGGAGTAGGCCGCGTCGGTCCACGGCCGGCTTCACGCTGCTGGAGCTGATGGTCGTGGTGCTCATCGTGGCCGTGGCCAGCGGGATGATCTCGCTGTCGCTGCGCGACCGCTCGCAGAGCAAGCTCGAGACCGAGGGCGCGCGCCTGGCCGCGCTGCTCGAGACCGCGCGCACCCAGTCGCGCATCATCGGCACCGACGTGCGCTGGGAGCCCGTGGCCGCCGGCGGCTTCGAGTTCACCGGGCTGCCGCCCAAGGCCGCCAAGGAGCTGCCGCACGCCTGGCTGGAATCCGACACCAAGGCCAGCATCGTGGGCGCGCCGCAGCTCAAGCTCGGCCCCGAGCCGCTGCTGCCGGCGCAGCGCGTCGTGCTGCACCTGGGCGACCGCGACCTGGCCGTCGGCACCGACGGCCTGTCGCCGTTCCAGATCATCGACAGCGCCACCGGCGCGCCCGCGCCATGACGTCACGCCCGCGCCCGCGCGCCGCCGGCTTCACGCTGATCGAGGTGATGGTCGCGCTCGCGATCGTCGCCATCGCGCTGGCCGCCGGCTCGCGCGCGGCCAGCTCGGTCGTCGACACCTCGCAGCGCCTGAGCGACGTCGTCCTCGGCCAGTGGTGCGCCGACAACCAGCTCACCGACATGCGCCTGCTCGACCAGATGCCGCCGGTCGGCAAGACGCCGTTCGCCTGCACGCAGCTGGGCCGCGACTTCAAGGGCACGCTGGTCGTGCAGGGCACGCCCAACCCGAGCTTCCGCCGCGTCGACGCCACCGTCGCCGACACCGACGGGCGCCAGCTCGTCACGATCTCCACGGTGATGGGGCACTGATGGTCCGCCGCTCGCGCCCGTCGGGTTTCACGCTGGTCGAGGTCATGGTGGCGCTGGTCATCATGGCGGTGCTGTCGGCGCTGGCGATGCGCGGCATGGACGCGCTGATGCGGGCCAAGGACGCGGCGCTCGCCTCCACCGACCGCACGCTCAAGCTCAACACCGGCATGTCGCAGTTCGAGTACGACATGTCCATGGTGGTCGACAGCAAGGTGCTGCCCAAGGCCATCATGTTCGACGGGGCGACGCTGCGCATCGCGCGCCGCTCGCCGCAGGGCATCCAGCTGGTGCTGTGGACGCTGCAGGACCACCGCTGGCAGCGCTGGGCCAGCGCGCCGGTCGTCCACATGTCCGAGCTCACCGACGCGTGGATGCGCAGCCAGCAATGGACCGCGATCAGCGGCGGCGCAATCACGGTGCTGGAGAACGTCGACGACTTCCAGGTCTACGCGTGCAACCCGGCAGCCGTCAACACGCCGGGCTGCAGCTGGAACAACATCCAGTCGACGCAGGGGGCGGCGCAGAACAACCCGCCGGCCTGCACCCAGCCGCCGTGCACGCCACCGCCGGCCCCGCCCCAACCGGACGGCATCAAGATCGTGCTGAAGGTGCCCGAAGGCGAGATCATGCGCGAGCGCCAGCTGCCGCGCTTCGGAGGCTGACATGACGCCGCACCCGACCGTCCGCCGCCAGCGTGGCGCCGCCCTGCTGCTGGCGCTGCTGATCATGACGCTGGTGGCCACCCTGGCCGCCGGCATGGTGTGGCTGCAGTGGCGCGGCATCGAGGTCGAGACGGCCGAGCGCGCGCGCGCCCAGGCCCAGTGGCTGCTCAACGCGTCGCTGGACTGGGGCAACCTGATCCTGAAATCGTCGATCCGCCAGGGCCACACCGAGGACGACCTCGGCCAGCCGTGGGCCACGCCGCTGGCCGAGACCAAGCTGTCGAGCTTCCTGTCGGCCGACGGCAGCCACGCCGAGGACAGCGGCCCGGAGGCTTACCTTTCCGGCCAGATCACCGACGCGCAGTCCAAGTACAACCTCTACAACCTCACCCTGCCACCGGACGGCCAGCAGCTTGGCAAGAAGACCGAGATCGAGCGACTGCAGCTGCTCTTCCAGGCCATCGGCGTCTCGCTGGACGTCGCCAACACCATCGCGCTGGGCATGCGCGCGAGCCAGGACGCGCAGCAGGCGGCCGCCAACCCCGGCACGCAGGTCGACCCCAACAGCATCCTGATGCCCATCGAAGTGCGCGACCTGGCCTGGTACGGCGTCGACCCGAAGGTGCTCAAGCAGATCGAGCCTTTCGTGCAGATCATTCCGTTCTCGCCGCAGCAGGCCGCCGGCAACGGCTACCCACAGATGCCGATCAACGCCAACACGGCGCCGGCCGAGGTGCTGATGGCCGGCTGCCCGGGGCTGTCGCGAGCGCAGGCCGAGCAGCTGATCCTGCAACGGCGCCAGCAGCCCTTCAACGATGCGGGGCGGCTCCTGCAGGCGCTCAAGGGCGGCGGCACCGCGCCCCTGCCCTGCGAGGCCACGAACGGTCATCCGGGCGACATCCTGACCATCAAGTCGGACCACTTCGAGATCTACGGGCAGCTCCGCTACGAGCAGCACGTGATCCGCGAACGCTCGGTCATCTATCGCAAGGACCAGTTCACCCCGGTGCAGGTCCTGCGCCGCGAACGCCTGCCGCCCGACGCCTCATGAACGGCGGCGCACGGATACCGGGAACGGGGGATTGCCCGCCCGACGCCGGTTTCGGGGCTGGCGTTTTCCCGCAGCGCCGTGTGACAGAAAGTCGCCGGTGGCGTCATCGCCACAGGTCACAATACGCCCATTTTGCTCCCTGCACAGCCCTGCTGCACGGGGCGTCGCCCGCGTTCACGCGCAGGCGGTAAATTCGCCACAAATCCATGTCCACGCTGATCATCCTGCTCGCAGCCCAGCCCCGGCTCGCCGACCCGTCGGCCGCCGGGCACGGCGCGCCCGACGAGTTCGACTACGTGTTGAGCGTCGACGGCCAGCGCATGACCGATCGTGGCCGCGCGCCGGCGTCGGAGCTGCCGCGCGCCGCGCTGGTCGTGGCGGTGCTGCGTCCGGCCGATGTCGCGTTCCAGCGCGTGGCCGTCCCCAAGGCGCCCGCGGCCCGCATGCGCGCCGCGCTGGTGGGCGTGATGGAGGAGGCGCTGCTCGAGGACGAGGACGAGGTGCACCTGGCGCTGGCGCCCGACGCCAAGCCCGGCGGCGAGCACTGGGTCGCCGTCGTCAACAAGCCGTGGCTGCGCGCGCAGCTCGACGCGCTCGAGGCCGGCGACGTGCCGCTGGACCGCGCCGTGCCGTCGTGGTGGCCCGACGAGGGCGTGGCCGGCCATACCTACCGCGAGGGCGGCCCGGACGAGCCGGCGCAGCTCGCGTGGCGCGACGACGCCGGCGTGCTGTGCGTGCCGCTGCAGACACCGGTGGCCCGCGCCCTGCTCACGGGCCTGGCCGAGGACACCGTCGTGCGCTGGACGGCCACGCCCGACACCGCGCTCGACGCGAGCGAGTTCGTCGGCATGCCGGTGGCCACGGTCACCGACGAGGAGCAGGCGCTGCGCGCCGCGCGCGCCGGCTGGAACCTGTTGCAGTTCGACCTCGCGCCCCAGCGCCGCGGCGTCAAGCTCGCGCGCGACCTCGCCGTGCGCTTCGCGTTCGACCCGGCCTGGCGCGTCACCCGGCGCGGGCTGCTGGCCCTTGTCGTCGTGAGCCTGCTGGGCCTGAACGTGCGCGCGCTGCAGGAGAGCCACGGCGTCGCGCAGAAGAAGGCCGCGCTCACCGCCGCGGTCAAGGAAGCGTTCCCCGCCCTCAAGCCGATCTACGACCCCGCCGGCCAGGCGCAGCAGCAGATCGACCTGCTGCGCGCGGCCGCCGGCAAGCCCGGCGACGGCGACATCGAGACGCTGCTGCAGGCGGCCGAGTCGGCATGGCCGGAAGGCAAGTCGCCGATCGAGAACCTGAAGTTCGAGCCCGGCCGCCTGACGCTGCCGGCCACCGGCTGGACGCCGCAGGAGATCGAACGCTTCACCACCCAGCTGCGCGCCTCGAACGTCGACGTGCGGTCGGACACCGGCAAGCTGCAGCTGAGCCGCCGCCAGCCGTCGGCCGGAACGAGCAAGAAACAATGAGCGCCCTCTCCGATACCCGCAACCAGCTGCTGGCGCGCTATGCCAAGCTCGACGCGCGCGAGCGCCAGATGGTGGTGATCATCGCCGTCGCCCTGACGTTCCTGATCGTCTGGCTCGTGCTCGTGCGGCCGGCCCTGAACACGCTGGAGACCGCGCCGGCGCAACGCGACCAGGCCGACGCGCAGCTGCTGCAGATGCAGGCGATCTCCAACGAGGCCAGGCAGTTGCGCGCGCTGCCGCCGGTGCCGCCCTCGGTGGCCGAGCAGGTGCTCAAGTCGGCCACCGACGAACTCGGCGGCAAGGCCAAGATCCAGATGCAGGGCGACCGCGCGACGCTGTCGGTCACCGGCATCAACGGCGAGGAGCTGCGCAAGTGGCTGATCCAGGCCCGCGGCGGCGCGCGCGCGCGTCCGATCGAGGCCAACCTGGTGCGCGCCGGCGACGGCTACAACGGCACGCTGGTCGTGTCCATCGGCTCGCAGCAGTGATGGCCGCATCCGCATCCACCATCGCAGGAGGACGCCGCGCATGAGCATCGTCCGGCTGCGCTCGGACCGGGCCCCGCGGGGGTTCGCGCCCTCGCGGTTCTCGCGGCCGCCCGAGGAAGGCCAGGTGCGGCTGCTGCGGCGCCAGCGCTCGCTGGCGATCGTCGGCGCGCTCGTCGGCCTCGTGATCGGCAGCATCGCCTTCCTGCCCGCGAGCCTGCTGGCCGGCGCGGTGGCCAGCGCCACCAACGACCAGTTCCTGCTGGCCGAGGCCGAGGGGACGGTCTGGCACGGCAGCGCCATCACCGTGCTGACCGGCGGCGCCGGCAGCCACGATGCGTCGGTCCTGCCCACGCGCCTGGAGTGGACGCTGCACCCGCGCTGGAACGGCCTGTCGCTGCACCTGACCCAGGACTGCTGTCTCGCGCATGGCCTCGACCTGAACCTGCGCCGCACGATCGACGCCTGGAACGTCGAGGTCATCGGCCCCGACGAGCGCGACCAGCCCACCGTCGGGCCCACCAAGGCGATGCCCGGCGAATACGGCGCCGACGCGATGATCCTGGACTCCGCCACCCCCGTGGGCCAATGGCCGATGGGCTGGCTCGAGGGCCGCGGCTTCCCGTGGAACACGATCCACCCGGGCGGCGTGCTGACGCTGTCGACGCACAACCTGCGCTTCACGCTGCAGGGCGGGCATTGGCGCACGCTCGGCAGCGCGCAGGTGGTGATTCGCCAGGCGTCGTCGCGCCTGACGACGCTCGACTCCCTGGGCACCTACCGCGTCCTGATCCAGCCGGATCCGAGCACGCAGGTCAAGCCGGGCGAGGGCGCCTCGCGCTCGCTGGTCTGGATCTCGACCATCGACGGCGCCCTGATGATCGACGGCCGCGGGCTGATCGGCGCCACCGGCTTCCGGTTGCGGGCGGAGGCGCATGCGGCCCCCGGCAACGAGGCCGCCCTCGACAACTTGCTGAATCTCATCGGACGCCGCAACGGTGCGTCGTCCGCCATCTCGATCGGGTGATCATGGAACGAACCGTCACTTCTGCCTCCCGCCTGCACGCGACGTCGATCGCGATCGCCCTGCTCGCCGCCGCCTCCACGCTCGCCCAGGCCGCCCCGCGCAAGGGCCCTGCGGCCCCCGCGAGCGACGCCGCGCCGGACGACGCCGCGGTGCCGACATCGCGCGCCCGCGGCACGCCGGTCACGCTGAACTTCGTCAACGCCGACATCGAGGCCGTCTCGCGCGCCATCGGCGCCATGCTCAACCGCGACATCCTGGTCGACCCGCGCGTCAAGGGCAACATCACCGTCTACAACGACAAGCCGCAACCGCTGGGCGAGGCCTATCGCAACTACCTGTCCGCGCTGCGCGGGCTGGGCTTCACCGTCGTGGAGTCGGGCGGCTTCCTGAAAGTGGTGCCCGAGGCCGACGCGAAGCTGCAGACCAGCACCGTCTCCGTGGGCGCGCCGTCGCAGCGCGGCGACGTCGTGCTGACGCAGATCTTCAAGCTCAACTACGAGAACCCGAACAACCTCGTGGCCGTGCTGCGCCCGCTGATCACCGCCAACAACACGATCAACGCGAGCCCGGGCAACAACTCGCTGGTCATCACCGACTACGCCGACAACCTGCAGCGCCTGGGAAAGATCATCTCGGCGCTCGACCAGCCCGCCGGCGGCGAGATGCAGGTCGTGCAGCTGAAGAACGCCGTCGCCTCGGACATCGTCCAGACGGTGCAGAAGCTGCTGGACAGCTCGAACTCCGCGGTGCCGGGCGTGCCCGGCCAGAGCAGCGCGGCGTCGGTCATCGTCGAGCCGCGCAGCAACTCGCTGATCGTGCGAGCCACCAACCAGTCGCGCATGGCCGCGGCGCTGTCCATCATCGACAAGCTCGACCAGCCGGTGGCCGGCGGCGGGCCCGCCGGCAACATCTGGGTCGTCTACCTGAAGAACGCCGATGCCGTGAAGGTGGCCGAGCTGCTGCGCGCGGCGGTGTCGGCCAACAGCGGCGGCAACGGCACCGGCGGCGGCAGCCCGACCGGCGGCACCGGCGGGGCGTCGACATCCGAAGGCCGCACCTCCATGACGCAGAACCCGAACGCGCCCTCGGGCACGTCGGGCACGGCCGGCGGCGCGTCCGCGCAGTCGACGACGCCGGTGGCGGCCTCGGCGCGTCCGTCAACGGGCGGCCAGGTGCAGGCCGATCCGGCCACCAACTCGCTGATCATCACGGCGTCGGAACCGGTGTACCGCCAGATGCGCCAGGTCATCGACCAGCTGGACGTGCGCCGCGCGCAGGTCTATGTCGAGTCGATGATGGTCAGCGTCGACGCCACCAAGGCGGCGCAGGCCGGCATCCAGTGGCAGGGCCTGTTCGGCGCCGGCACCTCCTACGTGGGCGGCGGCACCAATTTCAGCAGCTCCAGCGGGGCCGGCAACATCATCAACCTCGCGGTCGCGGGCGGGCAACTGTCCAGCGGCACCACCACCGGCACGGGCTCGACCAGCTCGACCGCCGTGCCGTCGGCCAACGTCAGCGCCGGCCTGAACGTGGGCTTCGTGCCCAAGATCAACGGCATCTACACGCTGGCCGCGCTGGCCAACTTCCTCGAGACCAACGCCGGCGGCAACGTGCTGGCCACGCCCAACATCGTGGCGCTGGACAACGA
Organism: Burkholderiaceae bacterium; assembly: GCA_036569025.1. Taxonomy (GTDB): domain Bacteria; phylum Pseudomonadota; class Gammaproteobacteria; order Burkholderiales; family Burkholderiaceae_C; genus Scleromatobacter. Next base: position 4,442 of record DATCRO010000776.1, on the reverse strand, counting down.
GGAAGCCAAGATCGTCATCGGCCAGAACATCCCCCTGACGACGGGCTCGTACACCAACACCGGCGGCAACTCCAGCACCGTCAACCCGTTCCAGACGGTCGAGCGCCAGGACATCGGCATCACGCTGCGCATCCGCAGCCAGATCGGCGAGAACGGCACCATCCGCATGACGGTGTACGAGGAGAACTCGGCGCGCGACCCGAACTTCGCCACCAACCAGATCACCACCAAGACCTCGGTGGAGACCTACATCACCGTCGATGACGGCGCGATGGTGGTGCTGGGCGGCCTGACGCGCGACGAGTACGGCGACACCAGCGACGGCGTGCCGCTGCTGTCGTCGATCCCGATCATCGGCAACCTGTTCAAGAGCTCGACGCGCACGCGCCACAAGCAGACGTTGATGCTGTTCCTGCGCCCGATCGTCATGCGCGACCAGAGCGACGTGAACAAGCTGACCGTCGACCGCTACAACGCGATCCGCCAGCAGCAGCAGAGCTTCCAGCCGGACACGAGCTGGGTCATGCGCATCAACGACACGCCGGTCGTGCCGCCGGTCAAGCCCGACACGCAGATCGACCCGAACGTGCCGCACGACCCGGAGACCGAATCGGTCAAGCTGCCCACCATCACGCCGGTGCCCGACATGCGCCGGGTGCCGGCCCCGCCGGTGGCGCCGCTGATCCCGGTCAAGCCGGCGCCGAACCCGCCGCAGGGCACGACGCTGCCCAGCGCGCCGCCGCCGGCGCCCGCCGCGTCGCAAGGCCAGTAAGGCACCGGAGGTCCGATCATGGGCGCACGCCATCCCCTGCCCTACGCCTGGGCCAAGACGTATTCGGTGCTGATCGAGGACGACGGCCGCGAGCGCGTGCTGCACGTGAGCGACGGCACGTCGCGCCAGGCGCTCGCCGAGGTGCTGCGCCTGCACGCGATCGACCGCATCGAGAGCGAGGCGCCCGCGGCGCTGCAGACCCGCATCGCGCAGGCCTACTCGGGCGGCCAGGGCAGCGCGGCGTCGGTGGTCGGCGAAGTGGAAAGCGCGGTCGACCTGTCGCGCATGATGCAGGAGCTGCCGGCGGTCGAAGACCTGCTGGAGGCCAGCAACGACGCGCCGATCATCCGCATGCTCAACGCGCTGCTGACGCAGGCTGCCAAGGACGGCGCGAGCGACATCCACATCGAGCCCTACGAACGCAGCTCCAGCGTGCGCTTCCGCGTCGACGGCACGCTGCGCGAGGTGGTGCAGCCGAACAAGGCGCTGCACGCGGCGCTGATCTCGCGACTGAAGATCATGGCCGAGCTCGACATCTCCGAGAAGCGCCTGCCGCAGGACGGCCGCATCTCGCTGCGCATCGGCGGCCGCGCGATCGACGTGCGCGTCTCGACGCTGCCGTCCGCGCACGGCGAGCGCGCGGTGCTGCGTCTGCTGGACAAGGGCGAGCAGAAGTTCAGCCTCGAGGGGCTGGGCATGAGCGGCGACACGCTCGACAAGTTCAACCGCCTCGTGCAGCAGCCGCACGGCATCGTGCTCGTCACGGGCCCGACCGGTTCCGGCAAGACGACCACGCTGTACGCCTCGCTGACGCGCCTGGACACCCGCACCTCCAACGTGCTGACCGTGGAGGACCCGGTCGAATACGAGCTCGCGGGCATCGGCCAGACGCAGGTCAACCCGAAGATCGACCTCACGTTCGCCAAGGCGTTGCGCGCGATCCTGCGCCAGGATCCGGACGTCGTGATGATCGGCGAGATCCGCGACTTCGAGACCGCGCAGATCGCCATCCAGGCCTCGCTGACGGGCCACCTGGTGCTCGCGACGGTGCATACCAACGACGCGCCGTCCACCGTCGCGCGCCTGATCGACATGGGCGTCGAGCCGTTCCTGCTCAGCTCCTCGCTGCTGGGCGTGCTGGCGCAGCGCCTCGTGCGCAAGCTCTGCGAGTACTGCAAGCGCGAGGACGAGCACCACCGCTGGCACCCCGTGGGCTGCGAGCATTGCGCCAATTCCGGCTACAAGGGCCGCACGGGCGTCTACGAGCTGATGGTGGTGGACGAGACGGTGCAGTCGCTGATCCATGGCCGCGCCGCGGAGCAGGACCTCATCAAGGCTGCGATCGCCAACGGCATGCGCTCGATGCGCGAGGACGGCGAGCGGCTGGTCGCCGAAGGCATCACGTCGCTGGAAGAAGTGGTCCGCGTGACGCGCGACTGAACATGTTGGCCCCCACGCTCACCCTGCTTGCTGCCCCCCGAGGGGGCGCAGCCGCCCTGGGGCGGCCCGGCGCCGGCTGAGGGTTCGAAGTACAGACACCCATGCCTGCATTCAAGTACGAGGCGCTCGACGCCAACGGCAAGTCGTCCACCGGCATCGTCGAGGCCGAGTCGGCCAAGGCCGCGCGCTCGCAGCTGCGCAGCCTGCAACTGGTGCCGCTGGGCCTGACGCCGGTGGCGGTGGTCGAGTCGGCCGAGAAGCGCTCGCCGTTCGCGCGCAAGACGTTCTCGTCGTCCAGCCTGGCCGTGTGGACGCGCCAGCTGGCCGGCCTGGTCGCGGCGGGGCTGCCGCTGGAGCGCGCGCTGACCGCGCTGGCCGACGAGGCCGAGGAGCAGAAGCAGCGCGACCTGATCGCGCACCTGCGCAGCGAGGTCAACGGCGGCTCGACCTTCGCCCGCGCGCTGGGCAGCGTGCCGCGCGAGTTCGACGAGGTCTACCGCGCGGTCGTGGCCGCGGGCGAGCAGAGCGGCGCGCTGGGCAAGGTGCTCGAGCGCCTGGCCGACGACCTGGAGGAGCGCCAGTCGCTCAAGGGCAAGCTGATCGGCGCGATGCTGTACCCGGCCATCGTGTCGGTGATCGCGGTCATCATCGTCACGTTCCTGGTGACCTACGTCGTGCCGCAGGTGGCGTCGGTGTTCGCGAGCAGCAAGCACGCGCTGCCCTTCCTCACGTCGATGATGCTGTCCATCAGCGCCTTCGTGCGGCAATGGGGCCTGCTGGCCGCGGCGCTGCTGGTCGCCGGCGGCATCCTGTTCACCGCGGCGCTGCGCCAGCCGGGCTTTCGCCTGCGCTTCGACGCCACGTTCCTGAACCTGCCGCTGGCCGGGCGCCTGGCGCGCGGCTACAACGCGGCCCGCTTCGCGAGCACCCTGGCCATGCTGGCCGGCGCGGGCGTGCCGATCCTCAAGGCGCTGCAGGCCGCCGCCGAGACCCTGGGCAACCACGCGCTGCGCGCCGACGCGATGGAGGCGCTGGTGCAGGTGCGCGAGGGGGCGCCGCTCGCGTCCGCGCTGGCTGCGCACAAGCGCTTCCCGGGCCTGCTGGCCATGTTCGCCCGGCTGGGCGAGCAGACCGGCCAGCTGCCCGTGATGCTCGAGCGCGCCGCGCGCCAGCTCGCCAACGAGGTGCAGCGCCGCGCGTTCGCGCTGGCCACGCTGCTCGAGCCGCTGCTCATCGTCGCGATGGGCGGCGTCGTGCTCGTCATCGTGCTGTCGGTGCTGCTGCCCATCATCCAGCTCAACGACTTCGTCAAGTGAGCGGCGAACACGTCGAGCAGTAGTAAACGCCACGCTCGACGGCCTGCCGCCGATAGCGAGCGTTGTGTTTCTCGCCCCCATCGATTGGGATAACGTTTCGCGGGCCTGCCCCCGGAGGCCGGCTCGAACGTTGAACAACCCCAGAGGCGAGGTGGACCATGTGGCGGCGTCCCTTGTGCGTGTTCCTGGCGTCGACAGCCCTGGCCGTCGCTCCCGCGGTCGCCGGCATCGTGGCGATCGGGCCCGGCAGCCCGCCGGGCGCGGGCGGCATGATCGTCACCGCGGAGATCACGCCGGGTGACGCGAGTTCCGCGTTCCTGAACCTCGACTTCACCGCCATGGCGCCGATCGACGTGGCCATCGGCACGTCGAGCGCATCGCCCATCGCCACGTATGGCAGCGCGATCAACGACACCGCGTCGACATGGACCGGCTTCACGGTGCGCGTGGTCGACGGCACGACGAGCTTCCTCGCGCTGAACGACCCGAACGACCCGTACGGCAGCTACAGCGACCTGCCGGGCTGGAATGTCGCGTTGAGCAGCGACGGCCGCACGCTGACGTTCTCGGGCGGCAGCATCGCACCCGGCGGCTCGCTGGACCAGGTGCTGGGCCTGAGCGTCGCGGGCGCGACCGGCGCCGTCACGCTCGCCTTCGCGGCGGTGGTGCCCGAGCCCGCCACCGGCGCACTGTGCCTGCTCGGGCTGGGCCTGCTCGCGCGCGCGCTGCGCCGCACCCGCGCCCGCGGCGCCACGACGCTGCTGCCCGCGCTGGCCGCCGCGGCGCTGCCGGCGCACGCCGCCGGGCCGCAGGTCGTGGCCGACTGGCAGGCGCAACTGGCCATCACGCCGGTGGGCAGCGTCGCGGGCCTGCCCACGCAGATGGCCTTCGGTCCCGACGGCCGGCTGTACGTG